>CAVJBM010000042.1:0-2131 GCA_963647775.1 Anaerovibrio sp. | reverse complement strand
GGCTTTGCCGACCAGAAGACCCTGCCCCAGCTTATGACCGAGATCCGCGCCGAGTTGGGCGACCCCTACGTTATCCTGCTGGCCCACCGGAACGACGGAGCGCTGTACGAAAGCTGCGGCGTGGATCTGACCCTCTGCGGCCACGCCCACGGCGGTCTGGTCCGTCTGCCCTTTACCGACGGCCTTGTGGATCACGACCGCACTCTCTTCCCTACCATGACCGCCGGGCTGTATCAGCTTTCCCACGGCCAGCTGGTGGTCAGCCGTGGGCTGGGCAACTCCGGACCGTCCTTCCGGCTGTTCAACCGGCCCCATCTGCTGGTGGTGACGCTGGAGCGGTGACCCGCCGGGGCTTGCCCGCAGATTTTGCCAACCCAGCGGCGAAAATACTTCAAAATGAGCAGGTCCCCGCGGGGCCCGCATAGACAGAGAGCAGGACAAGAGATATGGCAGAATACGACGCCGGACAATTTGACATCGCCGTAATTGGCGCGGGCCACGCGGGCATTGAGGCATCTCTCGCCGCCGCGCGGCTGGGCCTGCGCACGGTGTGCTTCACCATCAATCTGGACGCGGTGGGCAACATGCCCTGCAACCCCGCCATCGGCGGCACCGGCAAGGGCCAGCTGGTGCGGGAGATCGACGCCCTGGGCGGCGAAATGGCCCGGGCCGCCGACCGCGCCTGCATCCAGTACCGGATGCTCAACCGGGGCAAGGGCCCCGCAGTGTGGTCCCTCCGGGCCCAGGCCGACCGCCGCCGCTATCAGGAGGTCATGAAGCACACCCTGGAGACTCAGGAGAACCTTCGAGTCCGGCAGGGAGAGGTCACAGAGATCCGCACGGACGAGACCGGCGCGGTGGCCGCCGTGGTCACTGCCACCGGCGGGGTCTACCCGGTGCGGGCCGTGGTGGTGGCCTCGGGCACCTATCTGGCCGGGCGCACCATCATCGGCGACGTGGTGCGGGATTCCGGCCCCGACGGCATGGCCGCCGCCGGCCCCATGTCCGCCTGCCTGCGGCGGCTGGGGCTGACCCTCCGCCGGTTCAAGACGGGCACGCCACCCCGGGTGGACCGCCGCACGGCGGACTTCTCCCAGATGGAGTTCCAGCACGGGGACGCCGACCCCGTGCCCTTCTCCTTTGAAACGGAGCACGCCCCGGAGAACCGGGCGGTGTGCTACCTCACCTACACCAATGAAGACACCCACAGGATCATCCGGGACAATTTGGACCGCTCCCCCATGTACGACGGCACCATTGAGGGCGTGGGCCCCCGGTACTGCCCGTCCATCGAGACCAAGATCGTCCGCTTCCCGGACAAGCCCCGGCACCAGCTGTTCATCGAGCCCATGGGCCTGAACACCGGAGAGCTTTACATCCAGGGGTTTTCCACATCCCTGCCGGAGGATGTGCAGGTCCGGATGCTGCGCACCATCCCGGGGCTGGAGCATGCTGAGATCACCCGCCCGGCCTACGCCATCGAGTACGACTGCGTGGACCCCACGGAGCTGCTGCCCACGCTGGAGTGCAAAAAGGTCCCCGGCCTGTACGGCGCGGGGCAGTTCAACGGCTCCTCCGGCTATGAAGAGGCGGCGGCACAGGGCCTTGTGGCGGGCATCAACGCCGCGCTGAAGGTCAAGGGGGAGGAGCCCCTCATCCTCTCCCGGGGAGACGGGTACATCGGCGTGCTCATCGACGACCTTGTGACCAAGGGCACGGAGGAGCCCTACCGCATGATGACCTCCCGGACGGAGTACCGTCTCATCCACCGGCAGGACAACGCCGACCAGCGGCTCACCCGCTACGGCGCCCGGGTGGGGCTGGTGCCGGAGGAGCGGCTCCGGGCAGTGGAGGAAAAATACGCCGCCGTCAGGCGGGAGACGGCCCGGCTGGAGCACGCGGGGGCGGCCCCGTCCCCGGCGCTGGATGAAATGCTCGCCTCCCGGGGCGAAGCCCCCTGCCCCCACGGGGCGCGGCTGGCGGATCTGCTGCGGCGGCCCCGGGTGAGCTATGCCGACCTCGCCCCCTTCGACCCGGGGCGGCCCGACCTGCCGGACGACGTGCGGGAAGAGGTGGAGATCGCCGTGAAATACGCGGGCTATATCGCCCGCCAGAGCCGCCAGGTGGCGGA
>CAVJBM010000041.1:0-4836 GCA_963647775.1 Anaerovibrio sp. | reverse complement strand
CTTCTTCTACAACGGCGGCCGGTACGTCCACCTGTCCGCCGACTGCCCGGGCTTCACCGGCAACATCTACCGCATCCTGGACATCATCGACCCCACCCATCCCGTCGAGGTGGGCCGCTGGTGGGAGCCCAAGCAGTTCACTGACGGCATGAAGGCCGGCGAGTACCCCGTGGACGGCCCCCAGCACTGGGAGTTCATGGACTGGCCCCAGCTCCACGGCCCCCCGTTCGTGGTGGGCGACCTGGCCTATCTGTCCTACTACTGCGAGGGCCTGGTCATCCTGGACATCTCCGACATCACCCGGCCCAAGAAGATCGGCCAGCTGAAGTTCAAGGGGCCCTTCTCCGGCAAGTTCGCCGGCGCCCGCACCCACACCTGCCTGCCCCTGCCCGGCCGGAGCTTCCTGGTGGCCACCAACGAGGGCGAGCGCTTCCCCTTCTACAACAAGGAGATCCTCACCACCGGCCCCCGGAAGGGCGCCCAGCCCATGAACAACCTCCACATGGTGGACATCTCCGACCCCACCGATCCCCAGCTGGTGGCGGAGTTCCCCTACCCCGAGGTGCCCGAGAACTTCCCCTGGCCTAACTTCAACACCGCCGGGCTGGACGGCTGCCAGGGCCCCTTCGGTCCCCACAACATCCACGAGCCCATGAGCAACAAGCCCTGGCTGGAGCAGCGGGGCGACCGTGTCTACTGCTGCTACTTCCACGCGGGCATGCGGGTGTATGACGTGTCCGACCCCTACTATATCAAGGAGCTGGCCTACTTCATCCCCCCCAACCCCGAAAAGCTGCTGTTCGACATCCCTGTGCCCGGCCCCATGCTGGCCACCACCGAGGACTGCGTGGTGGACGACCGCGGGTATATCTATATGGATACCTGGCACGACGGCATGTATATCCTCAAACTCAAGGACGGGATCTGAGCCCGTCGGTCCCAGGCGCGCGGAGCGCGCCGGCCAAATGGCCGGCGCGCTCCGCGCTTTTTGTTCCCTTTGTGCAGTCGCCCAGAAATGCGCCTGAAACAGCCCCGATCTTTTGTCTGTTTTCCCTTGATTGCGGGCTGTTTTTTTGCTAACCTGATAGATGTCATAAGATGCAAGATTTCCAGCCGCCCGCTGTCAAGGGCGGGAGAGAGGAGGAGACCCCATGTATCAGGCTCAGCTCACAGAGCTGCTGCGCCGCAAGAAGAACTTCGTGTTCATCGGCGAGGCGGGCTCCGGCAAGACCGAGACCGCCCTCAGCCTGGCCGTCCTCATGACCGGGCTCACCGACCGGCCCGTCCATCTCTTCGACATGGACCAGACCAAGCCCAGCTTCCGGGCCAGGGACGCCGCCCGCGCCCTGGAGCGCAGCGGCGTGCGCCTCCACTACCACGACCAGATCCTGGACCTGCCCTCGGTGGCCCCCGGCGTCAACGAGCGCCTGGGGGACCCGGGCTCCTGCGTCCTGATGGACGTGGGGGGCGGCTCCCACGGCTCCCACATGATCGGCCAGTTCCACCAGGCCCTCAACCGGGAGGACTCCCTGGTGTTCTACATTGTCAACCCCTACCGCCCCTGGTCCAAGGAGACGGCGAACATCCGGGAGACCATGCGCCGGGTGCTGGGCAGCGCCCGGCTGGAGCGCATCTCCCTCATGGCCAACCCCAACCTGGGCGCCGCCACCACCGCGGAGGACGTGCTGCGGGGCATGGAGCGGCTGCGCGCCCTGCTGGACGGCGTCCCCGTGGACTTCGTGTGCGCGCTGGAGCCCCTGTGCGGGGAGCTGTCCCGCACCCTATCCGAGCCCATCATCCCCATCCGGCTGAACACGCTGCCCCGGTGGATGTTAGAGCAAGCGACCCAAAACTAAGGGATAAAGGAGAAGAAAGCTATGGCAAAAGGCAAGGTAGAGATCAATGCTGAAGCCTGCAAGAGCTGTCTGTTCTGCGTGAACGTCTGCCCCAAGAAGGTGCTGGACATCACGGAGGCGGTCAACTCCAAGGGCTACCAGTACGTCGTCCCCGTAAACGCGGAGGAGTGCATCGGCTGCGCGATGTGCGCCACCATCTGTCCCGACGCGGCCATCACCGTATACCGTTAAGGAGGAACCAGTTATGCAGGAAAAAACCTTTATGAAGGGCTGCGAGGCCGTGGCCGAGGCCGCCATCCGCGCCGGCTGCCGCTTCTACGCCGGCTATCCCATCACCCCGCAGAACGACGTGCCCGAGTATTTCTCCCGCCGGATGCCCCAGGTGGGCGGCGTGTTCCTCCAGGGGGAGAGCGAGGTGGCCTCCGCCAACATGCTGTACGCGGCCGCCGCCTCCGGCACCCGCTCCATGACCACCTCCTCCAGCTGCGGCATCTCCCTGATGAGCGAGGCCATCTCCTGGATGGCCCTCAACCGCCTGCCCGCCGTCATCGGCAACTTCCAGCGGGGCGGCCCCGGCATCGGCTCCATCCAGCCCTCCCAGCAGGACTACACCCAGGCCACCAAGGCCAGCGGCAACGGCGGCTTCCAGATGGTCGTGCTGGCCCCCTCCACCGTGCAGGAGGCCGCGGACATGACCTATGAGGCCTTCGATCTGGCCGACAAGTACTCCTTCCCCACCTACCTCCTGCTGGACGGCTTTGTGGGCACCATGATGGAGCCCGTCACCCTCATGGAGCCCAAGAGCGAGGAGGAGATCGCCGCTATCAAGGCGGGCAAGCACTGGGTCCCCCGGGGGGTGGAGCCCGACGGCACCCTCCACGTGGTGGGCCACAAGCCCGACCTACAGGAGTGCAACGGCGACGACGCCGAGATGTACGAGCGCTGGAAGGAGACCGAGGCCCGCTGGGAGAACTACCTGACCGACGACGCGGAGCTCATCATCTCCGGCTACGGCATCGCCGCCCGCATCGCCAAGGCCGTGGTCAACGACATGCGCAAGGAGGGCTACAAGGTGGGCCTCATCCGCCCGCTGCGGGTGAACCCCTTCCCCGCCCAGGCCTTCCAGGCCCTGGACTACAGCAGGCTGCGGGGCATCCTGTGCACCGAGCTGTCCATGCCCGCCCAGTACGCCGTGGACGTGCGCAACGTGGTCCGCGACCGCACCCCCATCGCCACCGCCCTCAGCTCCGGCGGCGAGATCATCTCCGCCGACGCCATCTACGACGCTGCCCGCAAGCTCTACGGCAGCCTGTAAGGAGGATGAAGAATGGACATCGTATATAAAAAGCCTTCCTGCATTTCCGATACCGAGCCGGACAACTTCTGTCCCGGCTGTATGCACTCCAGCGCCTGGAAGCTGATCGGCGAGGTGCTGGACGAGATGGACCTGAACGGCAAGTGCGCCTGGATCGCCGGCGTGGGCTGCGTGGCCAACGCCCACCGCTACATCAAGCTGGACCGCTTCGGCATCCCCCACGGCCGCGGCTGCGCCGGCGCCAGCGCCTTCAAGCGCTGCAATCCCGACACCCTGCTCTTCACCTATCAGGGCGACGGCGACCTGGCTGCCATCGGCCTGGGCGAGACCATCTCCGCCGCCAACCGGGGCGACAACTTCACCGTCATCTTCGTGAACAACGGCATCTACGGCATGACCGGCGGCCAGATGGCCCCCACCACCCTGCTGGGCGCCAAGACCACCACCAGCCCCTTCGGCCGCAATTCCGAGGAGCACGGCTACCCCATCCACATGTGCGAGCTGCTCAGCACCCTGGAGGCCCCCTCCTACATCGCCCGGGTGACCACCGCCGACGTGCCCAACGTGCGCAGGGCCAAGGCCGCCATCCGCACCGCCTTCCAGCACCAGCTGGACGGCAAGGGCTTCTCCTTCGTGGAGCTGATCTCCAACTGCCCCACCAACTGGGGCATGACGCCGCTGGAGTCCCTGGACTACATTCACGACACGGTGCTCAAGGAGTATCCGCTGGGCGAATTCCGCAACCGTTAAGGAGGTGCCGATATGAAAACGAGTTTGATCTGCGCCGGCTTCGGCGGGCAGGGCGTGATGATGGCCGGGAAGATCCTGTGCCAGACCGCCTGCGACACCACCGACATGAACGTGACCTTCTTCCCCTCCTACGGCTCCGAGATGCGGGGCGGCACCGCCAACTGCTACGTGGTCATCAGCGACGAGATGATCGGCGCGCCCATGGTACACCACGTGAACAACCTGATGATCTTCAACGGGCCCTCCCTGGAGAAGTTCATCAGCTATCTGGAGCCCGGCGGCAGCCTCTTCCTGAACACCACCGTGGTGAAGAAAAAGGTGGAGCGCACCGACATCAACGTCATTGAGGTGGACGCGGGCAATATCTCCATCGAGCTGGGCAGCCCCAAGTGCCTCAACCTGGTGATGGCGGGGGCCTTTGTGGGCTATACCGACGCCCTCCCCGTGGACAACTGCATCGAGACTATTTTCCACAAGCTGGGCGCCAAGCGCCCCGAGCTCAACCCCATCAACGAGGCCGCCTTCCGCCGCGGCCTGGAGATCGGGCGGGCCGCCAGAAAGTAAGACATTCTCCTCTCTTCCCGATTCCCGCCGCCGAGGTCTTGCCGCTTCGGCGGCGGGACCTTTTTCCTCCCCCCGGGAGCGGCCAAAATCGTCGAAACCCACAGTTGCTTCCGCCGCGGGCTTGAAGTATAATTGGAACAATACATACCCCACACTTTATAGTAGAGGAGAAGGAGATCACCATGGCCTATTATTATTCCGAGCCCTCCCGCACCTTCAGCGAGTACCTGCTCATCCCCGGCTATACCTCCGAGGAGTGCGTGCCCGACAACGTCTCCCTCCGCACCCCCCTGGTCAAGTACCGCAAGGGGGAGGAGGAGTGCCCCATCAGCCTGAACATCCCCATGGTCT
>CAVJBM010000040.1:0-2714 GCA_963647775.1 Anaerovibrio sp. | reverse complement strand
GCGGTCTGTGCTGTAGCGTCCATGGTGTGGGTGTCCACCCTTTCTATGTTAAGTACCCCCATCATATCCGATGGGCGGGCCGTTGTAAATACCTTTTGCGTATCGGATCGGGGCGGTTCGATCCATTTTCCGCAATCCTGCCGCGGGGCGGCCGGGCGTTCTCTCCGCCCGGCAGTCCCGCTTTTTGGCTTGTTCATGAGGTTTTTGTATATATAGAACAACAGACGGAGGGAATCGGCGGGGCTGACTATTCAAATTGCGTATGCATCCCGGCGGTTTTGATACGAAACGGCAATTGGACTTTTGTCCGGCGGGAGTGGTACGCTGTCAGCGAAGCCAGCAGAAAGGAGGTAGCGAACATGAGCAACCGATGTTTTATCGTCTCGGGAGACGGAAGGGTCACGGAGACGCAGCCCGGACTGGCCCCCCTGCCGGAGATCAACGGGCAGCTGAACGAGGGCGTCAGCAGCGGCCTGCTGTACCAGCACGGCTCCGGCTGCGCGATCCGCACCAGCGAGCTGGGCCCCAACGGCTATCTGGCCGCCCACCGCTCCCCCGGGACCGTGTGCATCCAGGTACTGGAGGGCTCCGGCATGACCGGCCTGGTGTCCGACGGGGGCGAGATCAGCTGTGAGGTGTCCCTCTCTGCCGGCGACCTGATCGTCTTTGAGGAGCCCATGCCCCTGCACTTCTACCGCGCCGGCGAGGCCGGGATGCGGTACATCGCGGTCAGCTTTCCCGCCGGAAAGTGACGCGTCCGCCCGATCGTCCGTCCCGGCCCTTTCCGCGGGGGACCGGGTCATCGATAAAATAACTTGACAGGAGGAACTACCATGCCCCATGTGAACGAGTATTACCCGCATCATTGGTATGAGTACGCCGAAAAGTACAAGGACTGGATCAAGCTGAAGTATGAGGACGGCATCCTGGAGGTCCGCTTCCACACCGATGACGGCCCCATGCAGTGGTGCAGCGGCCCCCAGTCCGCCATCGACAACATCTGCTACGACATCAACCATGACCCCGACGTGGAGTGCGTCATCATCACCGGCACCGGCGACTACTTCATGAAGGGCAACATCAGCGTGGACGACCCCCGGGCCGCCAGCGCCGGCTGGGCCACCGACTGGCGCAACCCCTGGAGCACCTATGACTACTGGTATCACTACCAGACCCTGGAGCCCATCAACATCGCCAACCTCCAGTGCCCCGTGGTGGCCGCCATCAACGGTCCCCAGCACGTCCACCCCGAGCTGACCCTCTGCGGCGACATCTGCATCGCCTCTGACAACGCCTACTTCACCGAGTTCCACTTCAAGAACATGGGCGTCCCTCCCGGGGACGGCACCTGGCCCATCTGGCGTGAGCTCATCGGCCACAACCGCGCCCGCGCCCTGATGTACATGGGCGGCAAGATCACCGCCCAGGACCTGCTGGAGTGGGGCGTGCTCTATGAGGTCATGCCCCTGGAGAAGCTGAACGACCGCGCCTGGGAGATCGCCCGTCAGATCATGAAGACCCCCCGCTACGGCCGCCGCATGACCCGCACCCTGCTGAACCAGCACTGGAAGCAGCTGTTCGTCAACGAGCTGGAGAGCGGCCTGGCCCACGAGGGCTTTGCCGGCATCTGCGACGCCCCCTTCTGGAGCGAGGAGGCCGTCAAGCGCGGCGTCGGCGTGGTGGAGACCGACGAGATCGGCGCCCTGAAGTTCGAGAACAACTAAACCCCGGCCGGACCGACCGGCTCAAATGGATCGACCAAACCATGGCTCCGCGTATTTTGCTGTTCCGGAATACGCGGAGCCTTCTAAAAAGTATGAGAGGAGAACTTGAATGAAAAAATTTGCAGCGTTTTTTCTGGCGCTGGCCATGATGCTGGCGCTGGCCGCCTGCGGCGGCTCTGACCCCAAGCCCTCCCCGTCCCAGGCCCAGCCCGGCCAGTCCCAGTCCGGCGGCGAGACCGAATACACCAAGATCAAGCTGGTGGCCTCCGCCTTCTCCACCGAGGACAACGCCATCAGCATCAACGACCGCTTCTTCATCGACCTGATCAAGGAGCGCTCCGGCGGCAGCGTGGAGGTGGAGGAGTACTGGGCCGGCACCCTGGCCGGTGCCACCGCCGCCTTTGAGGCCATGTCCACCCGTCAGGCGGATATGGGCACCATCGCCACCTTCTTCAACCCCTCCGAGCTGCCCCTGACCCAGATCTCCATGGCGGTGCCCTTCGGCGCCGTGACGCCCCGCCAGGCCGGCGAGGCCCTGAACAGGCTGCGGGAGATGTACCCCGAGGAGTTCGACAGCGAGTACGCCAAGCAGGGCCTGGTCTGCCTGTACAGCAAGGGCACCGAGAACTACAACCTGATCACCAAGAACCACGTGGAGTCCATCAGCGACCTGGCCGGGACCAAGGTGGCCGTGGCCGGCGTGTACGCCCCCTCCTGGTTTGAGGCCATCGGCGCCGTGACCACCGCCGCGGACGCCACCGCCGCCTATCAGAACCTCAAGACCAACGTCTACCCCAGCACCTTCATCTATGACAGCTCCTACGTGCAGTACTCCCTCTACGAGGCGTGCGGCTACGTGCTGGACATGGACGGCGGCGCCCGCTGCCCCCAGGCCTATGTGATGAACAAGGAGGCCTTCGACTCCCTGAACCCCGCCACCCAGGAGCTGGTGCGCCAGTGCGCCCAGGAGGCCGCCGAGAAGTACTACGA
>CAVJBM010000039.1:0-7554 GCA_963647775.1 Anaerovibrio sp. | reverse complement strand
CCTGCCCAAAAAGGTGTTCGGCCACGGCTGGCTGCTGCTGGACGGCGGCAAGATGTCCAAATCCAAGGGCAACGTGGTGGACCCCTACCTGCTGGCGGAGAAGTTCGGGGTGGACGCCCTGCGCTTCTTCCTCATGCGCACCTTCCCCTTCGGGTCCGACGGCAGCTTCTCCAACGAGCTGCTGATCCAGACCATCAACGTGGACCTGGCCAACGACCTGGGCAACCTGCTCAGCCGCACCACCGCCATGGCGGGCAAGTATTTCGGCGGCGCCCTGCCCGCGGGCTGCTCCGCCTGCGCCGCGCCCGAGCCCTTTGACACCGAGCTGCGGGACATGGCCGCCGGCCTGCGGGACCGCTATCAGGCCCACATGGACGTCTACGCCCCCCACAAGGCCCTGGACGAGGTGTTCAAGGTCATCCAGCGGGCCAACAAGTATATCGACGAGTGCGCCCCCTGGGTGCTGGCCAAGGACATGGACGCCAACGGCCCCCGGCTGGCCCACGTGCTCTACAACCTGCTGGAGACCGCCCGCATCTGCGGCGTGCTGCTGACCCCCTTCATGCCCGGCAGCATGGAAAAGCTGTTCGCCCAGATCGGCGCCCCCGCCGGGGTGCAGACCTGGGAGAGCGCCGCATCCTTCGGCCTGCTGCCGGAGAGCGCCGCCGTGGCCAAGGGCGAGAACCTCTTCCCCCGCATCGACCCGGAGAAGGCCATGGCCGAGCTGGAGGCCGCCGAGGCCGAGGCCCGCAGGGCCGCCCTGCCCGACCTGGAGCTGGAGCCCCTGTCCGCGGAGCACGTGGACTTTGACACCTTCTGCAGGTCCGACCTGCGGGTGGTGAAGGTGAAGGACTGCCAGGCCGTGAAGAAGAGCGACAAGCTGCTGCGCTTCACCCTGGACGACGGCACCGGCACCGACCGGCAGATCCTCTCCGGCATCCACAAGTTCTACGAGCCGGAGCAGCTGCTGGGCAAGACCCTGGTGGCCATCGTGAACCTGCCCCCCCGGAAGATGATGGGCCTGGAGAGCTGCGGGATGCTGCTCTCCGCCGTCCGCACCGAGAAGGGCGAGGAAAAGCTGAGCCTGGTCATGGTGGACGACTCCATCCCCGCCGGCTCCAAGCTGTGCTGAGGAGGAAAATTCAGATGAAAAAACTGACTGCACTTCTGCTGACGGCCGTTCTGGCCCTGTCCCTCACCGGCTGCAGCGCCTGGCCGACATCATCAGCGGCCTGAACAAGGGCGCGGACGCCACCGCCAGCCCCTCCGCCGCCGTGTCCTCCGACCCGCAGGCCGGCTATCCCGTGGACGGGTACGCCGAGGGCTACCTGGGCGACACCATGCACACCTATTTCTTCGACTTCACCGTCAACAGCGCCTACACCTGCCGGGAGTTCGACGGCCTGACCGCCGACGACGGCTATAAGTTCCTGGTGGCGGAGATCACCATTCAGAACACCACCAAGGTCACCCAGCCCATGTACTTCTACGACTTCCAGATCCAGTGGGATGCCCAGGAGGGCGAGGACGAGGACGACGCCTACGACTTCCCCCTCTATCAGGAGGTCACCGATGGGGACGGCGAGACCAGCTACACCACCGTCTCCGACCAGCAGCTGCCCGTCACCTGGGACCTGGGCATCCGGGAGGAGCGCACCGGCCTGCTGCTGTTCGCCGTGCCCGCCGGGTCGAGAGACTACTCCATCTCCTTCCTGGAGGTGTTCTCCTCCGACAGCGGGGAGGAGCAGGACGGCGACGTGTTCTTCGTCTACTTCAACGCCAAGGAGCAGTAAATACATGCAAGGGAGGCCCGGCACAGCCGGGCCTCCCTTTTTCAACGAAAAAAGCGGCCCATCCTGACGGATGGACCGCTTTTGTTCAGCCAAATTACTCGCCCAGAGCGACCACGTTGGCGGCGCGGACGCCCTTGGCGCCGCGGGGATCGGGCTCGGTCTCGAAGGAGACCTTCTGGCCCTCAATCAGCTTCTTGTAGCCATCGGCCACGATGGCGGAGAAGTGGACGAACACGTCCTCGGAGCCGTCGTCGGGAGTGATGAAGCCGTAGCCCTTCTCAGCGTTGAACCATTTCACGATACCGGTCATTTGGAATTACCTCCATAAAATTATTGCGGTTTTGAGGCGAAAAAGAACGCCCGCCCTGTCGTGTACGAAGGGCGGACGAATACAGTTCATACATCAAAACAACGCTGTTAGTATAGCATCGGCTCCGCCGTCTGTCAAGTGGTTTCCGCCGCAGGAAGACCGAAGAATCGACAGCCGTTCTCCCGGGTGACGCGGGCACATTCCTCCACCGTCAGGCCCTTGAGGGCGGCCAGCTTTTCGCACACGTAGTACACCAGGGAGGAGTCGCACCGGCGGCCCCGGCAGGGCTCCGGCGCCATGTAGGGGGAGTCGGTCTCGATCATCAGCCGGTCCATGGGCACGGCCTGGGCGGCCTCCACCGCTTTGCGGGCGTTTTTATAGGTGAGCACCCCGGTGAAGGAGATCATCCAGCCCAGGCGCACCAGCTCCTTGGCCATCTCCGCGCTGCCGGAGAAACAGTGCATCACCCCCCGCACCCCGGGAAAGTCCCGGACGATGTCCATGGTATCCCCATGGGCCTCCCGGTCGTGGACGATGACGGGCATGTTCAGCTCCTCCGCCAGGGCCATCTGGCTGCGGAACACCGATTTTTGCAGGTCCCGGGGCGGATTCTCGTCCCAGTAGTAGTCCAGGCCGATCTCCCCGATGGCCACCACCTTCGGGTCGGCGCACCAGTCCCGCAGCTGGCGCAGGCTGAGGTCCGTGTAGGGCCCGCAGTTCTCCGGGTGCCAGCCCACGGCGGCGTACACGTGGGGGTAGCGGTGGGCCAGCTCCACCGCGGCGGCAGAGCTCTCCAGGTCGCAGCCCGGGTCCACCACCAGGGCCACCCCCTGCCCCGGCAGGGCGGAGAGCACCGCGTCCCGGTCGGGGTCGAACTGGTGGGCGTCGTAGTGGGCGTGGGTGTCAAACAGCTTCAAGTCATGCTCCATCCGGCTCACTCCTTTTTGGGCAGCCTGTGCTTGGTGCCGTCGGGCTCCACGATCCAGGTGTTCTCCAGCTGGCCCACCAGGCTGGCCTTGATGCTGTCCAGATACTCCCGGCGCAGCTCCGCCCGCTCGGCCTGCTCCTCCGGGGTGAGAGTCTCGCCCGCCTTCACCCGGCGGGCCAGTTCGTTGATGCGGTCGATCTTCTTCTGGTCCATTACAGATACCTCTCCATTTCAATGATGATGCGGCCCTTCCGGGACTGGCCGCCCACAGACTTGAGCACGCACTTCCCCAGCCCCCGGCAGGTGAGGACGCTCCCCTCCGCCACGGTGCGGTCCCCCTTGAGGCACTCCCGGTGGTCCACCGCCACCCGGCCGGCGGCGATGAGGTCGGCGGCCTTGCCCCGGGAGAGGGAGAATCCGGCGGCCACCACCGCGTCCAGCCGGAGGGCGGCCACCGTGTCGTGGATGACCTTCACCTGGGCAGGGGCGGGGGCCAGGTCGGCCAGGGGGATCTCCCGCAGCTTCAATCGATACCGCCCCGCCTGGTCAAACTGGCTGAGGACGATGGGGGCAGCGTCGGCCAGGGCCACGATCTGGGCCCTGCCGTCCAGCACCAGGATATCCCCCAGCCGCTCCCGGGTAAGGCCGATGCCCATGAGCCCGCCCAGCAGGTCCCGGTGGGTCAGGTCCGCCCCCGGAGGGAAGGCGGCCTCGATGGCGGCCAGCTCCTCGGCGGGGTCGAAGTCCTCCGGCTCCTGCCAGTCGGGCAGAAAGACGCACACCGCCCGCTCGGCCCCCTCGTAGCCCCCGGCAAAGAGGTGCTTCGGGTGGCCGCAGGCGGCCAGCAGGGGCCGGACCGCCGCCTGCCGGGCCGGGGAGAGGAACTGGGTGGCGCAGGGGATGGACCGGGTCTGGGCCCGCTCCATCCGGTCCAGCACCCGGGCCAGCACCACCCGCTCCTCGGCGTCGGCGGAAAATTTGTTCAGCAGCTCCGTCTTGCTCATACGGCCACACTCTTCTGGGCGTTGTACAGCCCGGCGTACTCCCCGCCGCTGGCCAGCAGCTCCTCGTGGGTGCCCTCCTCCACGATGTGGTTGTGGTCCACCACGATGATGCGGTGGGCATTGCGGATGGTGGACAGGCGGTGGGCGATGATGAGGGTGGTGCGGCCCTTGGCCAGTTGGTCGAAGGCGGCCTGGATGTGGGCCTCGGTGACGGAGTCCAGGGCGGAGGTGGCCTCGTCCAGGATGAGGATGGGGGGATTCTTCAGGAAGATGCGGGCGATGGACACCCGCTGCTTCTGCCCGCCGGAGAGCATGACCCCCCGCTCGCCCACGTAGGTGTCGAACCCGTTGGGCATGGCCATGATGTCGTCATAGATCTCCGCCTTGCGGGCGGCCTCCACCACCTCGGCCTCGGTGGCGTCCGGCCGGCCGTAGCGGATGTTCTCCAGGATGGTCCCGGCAAAGAGGAACACGTCCTGCTGGACGATGCCGATGTTCTGCCGCAGGGAGTGCTGGGTGACGGTGCGCACGTCCTGCCCGTCGATGAGCACCCGGCCCTCCGTCACGTCGTAAAACCGGGGGATCAGCTGGCACAGGGTAGACTTGCCTCCGCCGGAGGGGCCCACCACCGCCACGGTCTCCCCCTGGGGGATGTGGATGGACACGTGCTCCAGCACGTCCCCGCCCCCCTCGTAGTGGAAGGAGACGTCGTCCACCAGAATGTCCCCCTTGGCGGTGCCCATGACCTTGGCATCCGGCGCGTCCTGAATGGCGGGCTCGCACCGCATGAGTTCCACAAAGCGCTTGAAGCCCGCCATGCCGTTGAGGTACTGCTCCACAAAGGCGGCCAGCTTGCGCACAGGGGTGAGGAAGGTGGAGATATAGAGGGAGAAGGTGATCAGGTCCACCAGGTCCATCTCCCCCCGCATGATGAGCAGGCCGCCCACGGCGATGGTCAGCACGTTCATCACCGGCAGGGCGAACTCCAGCCCGGCGTTGTAGGTGGCCATGGCCTTGTAGTAGCCCCGCTTGGCCCCCTTGAACTCCTCGTTGGAGGCGCGGAACTTCTCCCGCTCGGCGTCCTCGTTGGCGAAGGCCTTGGCCGTGCGCATCCCGGAGATGGAGGATTCCAGCTGGCCGTTGATGCCGGCCATGGTCTGCTTCACCTCCACGGAGGCGTTCACCATCCGCCGCCGCTGGACGATGGTGAACACGGCGAACACCGGCACCACGGCGAACACCACCAGGGCCAGCTTCCACTGGATGGTGAGCATCAGGCACAGGGCACCCACCAGGGTGATGATCGAGATGAGCAGGTCCTCCGGCCCGTGGTGGGCCAGCTCGGTGATCTCGAACAGGTCGGTGGTGGCCCGGCTCATCAGCTGGCCGGTGCGGTTCTTGTCGTAAAAGGAGAAGGACAGGTCCTGCATGTGGCTGAACAGGTCCCGGCGGATGTCCGCCTCGATGCGCACGCCCATCATGTGGCCCTTGTAGGTGACGATGTACTGCATGGCCGCCCGCAGGCCGTAGGCCGCCAGCAGGATGCCCATGACGGAGAAGAAGGCTCCGAACTTCGTCTGGGGCAGCAGCTCGTTCAGGGCCCGGCGGCTGGTGTAGGGGAACACCAGGTCCACCAGAGCGATGCACACGGCGCACACCATGTCCAGGATAAACAGGTTCAGGTGGGGCTTATAATAGGAGAAAAAGATGGAGAGATATCCCCGCTGGAATCGCGTTTTCTGCATGGACGTAGGCTCCTTGTCTGTAAATTGCTTGATTTATTATTGTACCCCACGGACTTCCCCTTGTCAACGGCGGCCGGGGTGGGTTATAATGAACTGATTTTAAGAAGAAAAGAGAGATCCTGATGCTGAACGATTTTCTGGTGGTGGGGAGCAGCGTGCTGACCCTGTTCCTGATGATGGCCGTGGGCTTCGTCCTGGGCAAAAAGGGCATCCTGGGCCCGGGGACCCTGGGGCAGATCTCCACCATGCTGCTCTATGTGGTGTGCCCCATCATCGTGGTCACCTCCCTCATGGGGGAGAGCCGGGACGCAGCCACCGTCCGCCGCCTGCTCATCTCCGCCGCGGCCCTGGCGGGCACCTATATCCTGAACATGCTGCTCATCCAGCTGTGCTTCCGCCGCACCCCGCCGGAGCGCCGGGGCGTGGTCCGCTTTGCCTCCATCTACGGCAACACGGTCTTTATGGGCCTGCCCCTGATCCAGGCCGCCCTGGGCGCGCCGGGGATGCTGCCGGTGGTGGTGTCCATGGGCGTGTTCAACGTGTGCACCTGGTCCCACGGGGCCGCCCTCATCGGCGGGCGGGAGCGGGTCTCCCTCCGGAAGGCCGTCCTCAACCCCGGGGTGCTCTCCTTCGCCGCGGCCCTGGTGCTGTTCGTCACCCAGCTGCGCCTGCCCGCCCCGCTGACCAGCGCCATGAACTACCTGAGCAGCCTCAACACCCCCCTGGCCATGGTGGTCATCGGGGCCCAGATGGCGTCGGCGGACCTGCGCTCCGTGTTCACCGACCGCTCCCTCTACGCCGTGGCCGCCGTGAAGCTGCTGGCCGTGCCGCTGGTGACCATGCTGGTGCTGCTGCCCTTCGCCCTGGACCCGGACACCTACACCGCCATCGTCATCCTGGCCGCCTGCCCCACCGCCGGGGCCACCAGCCTGTTCTCCCAGCTGATGGGGAAGGATGCCGACCTCTCCGCCCGGCTCATCAGCCTGACCACCCTGCTCTCCCTCTTGACCCTGCCCCTGGCGGCCTCCGCCGCCAAGGCGGTCTCCGCCCTGTTTTGAATTTTGTTCAAAAATGCTTTGCCCTTTATTCAAAATCCGTTTGAAACCTGGTCATACTATGGACACATTTTTGCTTTATCTTAGGCGTACAGACAAAAGCAAGGAGTGACCGATATGTACGAAGACAACAATACTCCCAACAACGGCGGCTTCGACCAGAACGGCGGCTACCACTACAGCTACAGCTACGGCTATCCCCAGAATCACACCCCTGAGCCCCCCAAGAAAAAGCGCGGCGGGCTGAAGATCGTGGCGCTGGTGCTGTGCTGCCTGCTGGTGGGCGGCGGCGCAGGCGTGGGCGGTGCGGCCCTGTACAGCGCCGGCCACTCCGCCTCCGGCGTCGGCGGCGGCACGGTCACCATCTACCAGAACACCACCAACCCCGCCGCCGTCACCGTCAAGCAGGCCGACGGCGTCACCGAGATGTCCCTCAGCGAGATCTACGCCGCCTACGCCGACTCCTGCGTGTGCGTCAACGTGACCACCACCGTCCAGCAGGGCTTCTACCAGTACGAGGCCCAGGGCGCCGGCTCCGGCTTCATCATCAGCGAGGACGGCTATATCGTCACCAACTACCACGTCATCGACGGGGCCAAGTCCATCAAGGTCACCCTGCTCAACGGCGAGACCTATGACGCCGCCCTCATCGGCGGCGAGGAGGTCAACGACGTGGCCGTGCTGAAGGTCAACGGCGTCACCGGCCTGAAGCCCGTGGT
>CAVJBM010000038.1:0-7270 GCA_963647775.1 Anaerovibrio sp. | reverse complement strand
ACCACGTGGCCGTAGGGGTTCATGCAGAAGGTGCGCACCTGGTCGCCGTACTGCTTGGTGCGGTAGACCAGCTTGGACTCGTACACCACGTCGGTGATGTGCTCGAACACGGCGGCGGGCAGCTCCACCCGGACGCCGATGTCCACCTGATTGTTGATGAGCTCCAGCCCCAGGTCCTTGCACTGGTTGGAGAACCACTCCGCGCCGGAGCGGCCGGGGCCGGCGATGAGGTAGGGGGCGGTGTAGGTCTCGCCGCCGGCGGTGACCAGGCCGTAGCCCCCGTCCACCACCTTGATCTCGGTGACGGCGGTGTGGAAGAGGAAGGTGTGCTTCTCACGGATGGCCTCGTAGATGCTGGTGAGGATCTTCAGGTTGTTCTCGGTGCCCAGATGCTTGCAGCGGGCCTGGAGCAGGTGCAGATCGAACTCCAGGGCCTTGCGCTCCAGGGCCCGGGCCTCGGGGGTGGAGGTGGAGTACACCTCGGTGGTGGCGCCGTGCTTCACGTTGAGGGCGTCCACATAGTCGATGAGGGACATGACCTCCTCCTCGCTGAGGAAGTCGGTGAGCCAGCCGCCGAAGGCGGTGGTGAAGTTGAACTTGCCGTCGGAGAAGGCACCGGCGCCGCCGAAGCCGCACATGGTGTCGCACACCTTGCAGTTGATGCAGCTGCGCACCTTGCCCGCCACGATGGGACAGCTGCGGGAGTAGATGTCCGCCCCCTGGTCGATGACCAGGACCTTGGCATGGGGGGCCTTCAGGGCCAGCTCGTAGGCGGCGTAGATGCCGGCCTCGCCGGTGCCCAGGATGATCACGTCGTAGGTCTTGTTCATTGGAAATGCTCCTTTATCTCAAATCATGTGTTATCGTCTTCCGCGATGGGGCCGGAATACCAGCCCGTGACGCCGTTTTTCTTCGCTAAAATGCCCCGGCTGCACCGGCGCACCAGGCTCAGCCGGTCCCCCGGCTCCACCGGCAGGCGGTAGTCGGTGGAGTCCTCGCAGTGGAGGTGCCCGTCCGCCCGGCGGGGGTAGATATATTCCCGCAGGATCCACAGCTCCCGCCCGGTGGACAGGTGCCGGCACAGGCAGCAGTCCCCCTCCTCCCGGAGGACTTCGATGGCGCTGTCGCTCCAGCGGATGTTCAGGGAGTCCGCCGACGGGTCCTGATGGGCCAGGGCGGTGACCTCCGGCAGGCCGTCGTAGGCGGTCCAGGTGAAGTCATCGCCGTTGATGTCGGGGATGATGAGGGCGTTCAGCTGGCCGTCCACCTTGAGGACGCAGCCGCCGTCGATGGAGATGATGTGCCGCCGCCGGTCGATGAGGGGGGCGGCGGAAGGGATGGCCGGCCGGTAGAGGGTCACGGGCCAGTGGCCCACCACCACCCAGCGGTCAAAGGACAGGCCCTGGCCCAGGAAATCGTCGTTCTTCATGCAGGCGTGGGCGTCCAGCCCCTCCAGCGGGTCCTCCCGGGGGATGCCGCCGTGGACGAAGATGTACCGCCCCGCCGCGAGGATGTGGGGCATGGAGAGGAGAAACTCCACCTCCGCCGGGCGCTCCCGCAGGATGGCGGCGCGCAGGGCGGGCAGGTCCTCCGGCCCCTCCGGATGGAGCCCCAGCTCCGCCCCCAGCTGGAGGATGAGGTTGTGTCCGCCCCAGTAGCGGAACACGGGCCAGAGCTTCTCGTCGATGTCCGGGCGGGACTCCAGAAAGGCGCGGTCGATATCGTCGCAGTTGCCGCAGAGGGGGTAGACCCGGTGGGTGCGGCCCAGGTCCATCACATAGCGGAGGAGGGCCAGGCTGTCCTCGCCCTTTTCGAACAGGTCCCCCACCAGCACCAGCTCGTCCGCGGGGGAGAAACGGACCTGCGCCAGCAGCCCCCGCAGGAAGGGGAGGTTGCCGTGGATGTCGCTGACGGCCAGCGTCCTGCTGCCGGGGGCGAATTCCGGCCGGATGACCCGGGCGGTCTGGTCCATGATCCCAACTCCTTTCCGGCCCGCGGGAAAATGCCCCCGCCGGGCGCAAAACTTTTTGGTGAAAAAACAAAAAAGCTGTTTACTTTATCCGTACATTCTGTTAAAATAGCGTAAATGAGCCCGACCATTCTGTTCTGGGTGAAACACACCCAAGGAGGGCAGCTTATGCCAAAGGTAACCAACAAGGGGCGCTCCATGGCGCTCTATGAGAGCATCCTCCAGCTGAAGGATCTGGACGAATGCTGCGCGTTTTTCGACGATCTGTGCACCGTGGGCGAACTGCGGGCCATGGAGCAGCGGTACGACGTGGCCACCCTGCTGGACGAGGGCCTGGTCTACACCGAGATCCTGGAAAAGACCGGCGCCAGCTCCGCCACCATCAGCCGGGTCAACCGCATTTTCTCCTTCGGGGCCGGCGGCTTCCGCCGGATGATCGACCGCCGGAAGGAGACCCAGCAGGAGCAGGCCAAGGACTGACCCCTTCGGACCGACGCAAAAGACGGACGCAAGTTCTTCGGGACCTGCGTCCTTTTTTTGCGCCTATTTGACTGCCGCGGTCCAGTCCTCCATGCGGGCGAAGGGGTCCGCCCGGGTGGGGGACAGGCCGGTGATGGCGTCCCGCTGCACCAGCAGGACGTTCCGCTTGAAGCAGAGGGGGGCCAGAGGGACCTCCTGGGCGAAGCGGGCCCACAGGGCGGCCGCCGCGTCGGCCCGGGCCTCGCCCTGGGCGGCGGTCCAGGGGGAGAGCACGTCCGCCAGGCCGGACAGGGGATACTGCCCGTAGTTCAGGGTGCCGGACAGCAGGGGGGTGAAGTTGAAATCGGCGGTGAGCCGCACCTCCGCCACGTAGAGGTCGAACTCCCCGGCGGCCAGGGCGGCCTGATAGCCCTGCCAGGTCCGCTGGTCCACGGCGGCGTCAAAGCCGGCGGAGCGCAGCGCCCCGGCGAGCTGCTGGGCCAGGGCCAGCTTGGGGGCGCTGTCGGCGTTCACCAGAATGGTGACGGCCAGGGCCTCTCCCCGGCGGGCGCGCAGGCCGTCCGCCCCGGCGGTGAAGCCCGCCTGGTCCAGCAGGGCCGCGGCGGCGTCGGGATCGAAGGCCAGGGCCTGGGCGGCGTCGCCGTCGTAATCGTCACAGAGGGGGGAGACGGGCAGCTCCGCCGGGTCCCCCAGCCCGGAGAGGGCGGAGCGCACCAGGGCCGCCCGGTCGCACAGCAGGGACACCGCCCGGCGCACCTCGCCGTACCGGCAGGGGCCCTTTGCGGTTTGGAAGCCCAGGCAGATCAGTTCGGTGGTGGGGTAGTCCCACTGCTCGCAGTCCCGGCCGTAGCCCAGGGAGAACAGACCATTGGGGTCGGCGGTGACCATGGTCACCGCGCCGCTGTTGAAGGCGTCCAGCCGGCTATCGGCGTCGCTCACCGGGTGCAGGGCGATCTCCGAGAAGGGCAGCGTACCGGTCCAGCGGGGATTGGCCGCCAGGCGGAGCCCGTCAGGGCCCTCCTCAAAGCAGTACCGGCCGGTGCCCAGGGGCGTGCCGCCCTCCTGCTCCAGCACCACGGGGACGTCCAGCAGGGCGGGCAGGTCCCCGTTGGGGGTGTAGAGGGTGATGACCACATCCTCCCCCTGGGCCGTCACGGAGGCCACGGTGCTCAGCCGGGCGGCGTAGCGGCCGCTGCTGCGGGCGGCGTTGAGGGAGTCCGCCGCGTGCCGGGCGGTGAGGGGCGTGCCGTCGGAGAAGGTCACGTCCGTCCGGACGGTGACGGTCCACACCAGGCCGCTCTCGTCCGCGGAGGCGGACCGGGCCAGCACCGGCTGGGGCGTGAAGGTGTTGTCCAGCGCGTAAAGCCCCTGCCACACCAGGGCGGCCAGCATCCCGTTCACCTGGCTCTCTCCCCGGATGGGGTGGAGGGCGGCGGAGGGGTCGTAGGCCAGGGTGAAGGGCTGGGCCTCCGGCTGGGCGGAGGGGCTGGCCGTGGGCTCCGGCGAGGCCGAGGGCTCCGCGGGGGTATCGGCCCCGCAGGCGCACAGGGCAAGGGCCAGGGCCGCGGCCAGCAGCAGGGCGGTCAGGCGCTTCACAGCAGCTGGATGGCGGCGGCCATGGAGCCCCGGGCGGTGCCCATCTTCCGATGGCTCCAGTATTTGTCCGGCAGGCAGGCGGTGCAGTCCCCGCAGACGGCGATGTGCTCCTCCGTCAGGCCGGCGGAGAGCAGCCGCACCTTGTTCAGCCCCTTCAGATCCACGGCGAATTTGCCGTTCTCCTTGATCTCGAACTGCTGGAGGGCGGAGGAGCCCAGGGAGGCCATCATGGCGTTGGGCACGTCCTCGTGGGTCTCGAAGCAGCACTGGGAGATGCCGGGGCCGATGGCGGCCAGGATATCCTCCGGGCGGCTGCCGTAGGTCTCGCACATGCGCTCCACCGCCGCGCCGGCAATGCCCGAGGCGGTGCCCCGCCAGCCCGCGTGGACGGCGGCGATCACCCGGCGCACGGGGTCGTAGAAGAGGATGGGCAGGCAGTCGGCGGCGGCCACCCGCAGGATGACGCCGGGGGTGGCGGTCATCAGGCCGTCGGCCTCGTACTCCGGCTTGTCGTAGACGTCGGTTTTCCAGTCCGCCGAGGTGACGGAGCGGATCTCGCCGCCGTGGACCTGGTTGGTGAGGGCCAGCTTGTCGCCGCCGGCGCCGATGGCGGCGAAGAAGCGGCGGTGATTTTCCCGGACGCGGTCCGGGTCGTCGCCGCAGCTGGTGCCCAGGTTCAGGGAGGACCAGATGCCCTCGGACACGCCGCCCAGCCGGGTGGAGAACCCGTGGGCCACGCCGCCGGCGGCATCAAAGGCGTCGGCCGCCAGATAGGGGACGCCCTGGTTGTTTTTTTCGATAATTTCCATAGACTCTCCTTTTCAGAAGGTGCGGGGGTGAGAGGGGATGGTGGAGTGGGAGCGCGGTCTGCCCTGTCGTCTGCGGTCTGCCCCTGCCGTTCTGAGCGGTCTGCCCTTGTCATCCTGAGCAGTCTGCCTTTGTCATCCTGAGCGGCGCGAAGGATCTTTCCGGAAGGATTCTTCGGCGCTTCGCGCCTCAGAATGACAGGGAAAATGCTGCTGTGCCCCGGAATGCTGGAGCGGTCTAACGGTCAGCGGTGGGCGGCCCCGCAGGGCCGCCCCTGCGGGGCAATGCGAAGGCCGAACCGGTCGGCGCTCACTGCTGCTCTCTGTGGTATTCGGCGCAGGTGCACTTCTTCCACTTCAGCCCGCTGCCGCAGGGGCAGGGATCGTTGCGGCCGATCTTCACGGCCTTTTTCACGGGCTGCTTCTTCACGGTGCCGTCGCCGCCGGCGGACTCGCCGGTGATCTTGGCCACCCGCTCCCGGCGGATCTCCTCGTTGCTCTTCAGCCGCAGGGTGAACAGCCGGCGGACGGTCTCCTCCTTCATGGCGTTGACCATGTCGTCAAACATGTCGGAGCCCTCGCGCTTGTACTCGTCCACGGGGTTGGCCTGGCCGTAAGCCCGCAGGCCGATGCCCTGCCGCAGCTCCTGCATGGCGTCGATGTGGTCCATCCAGTACTCGTCCACCACCCGCAGCAGGACCACCCGCTCCAGCTCGCGCATGGCGGGCTTGCCGTCCCCCATGAGGGGGGCCATGGCGGCGTCGATGACCTCCTCGCGCTTGGCGTAGTTGGCCTGGGCCAGAGTGACCATCTCGTCCTCCAGCTCCGCCACGGGGGTGGAGGGGGCCTTCTTCTGCAGGTCCAGCAGCTGGCCGGGGGTGAACACGGAGCCCGACAGGTGGGCGGTGGCGGCCTTGAAGTCCTCCTCGTCCAGGTGGCCCCGCTCGCCGGCGTGGCCGTTCAGGCAGCGGACGGTGGACACCAGCATGTTGCCGATGGAGCCCTGGATGTCCTCGCCGTCCAGCACCTGGCGGCGCTGCTTGTAAATGACCTCGCGCTGGGTGTTCATCACGTCGTCGTACTCCAGCACGGTCTTACGGGTCTGGAAGTTGCGGGACTCCACCTTCTTCTGGGCGGACTCGATGGCGCCGGAGAGCATCTTCTGGTCCAGAGGCGTGTCGTCGTCCACGCCCATGCGCTCCATCATGGCCTGGATGCGCTCGCCGCCGAACAGACGGAGGATATCGTCCTCCAGGGAGAGGAAGAAGCGGCTCTCGCCCGGGTCGCCCTGACGGCCGGCGCGGCCCCGCAGCTGATTGTCGATGCGGCGGGACTCGTGGCGCTCGGTGCCCAGAATGTAGAGGCCGCCGGCAGCACGGACCTGATCGGCCTCCGCCTTGATGAGCTCCTTATACTTGGCCTCGGCGGCGGCAAAGGCCGCCCGGGCGTCCAGGATCTCCTGGTTGTCGGTCTCGGCGTGGCCGGTGGCCTCCGCCAGCAGCTCGTCGTTCATGCCGCCCCTGCGCAACTCGGCCTTGGCCATGAACTCGGCGTTGCCGCCCAGCATGATGTCGGTGCCGCGGCCGGCCATGTTGGTGGCCACGGTGACGGCGCCGAGCTTGCCCGCCTGGGCCACGATCTCGGCTTCCTTCTCGTGGTTCTTGGCGTTCAGCACGTTGTGGCGGATGCCGGCGCGGGTGAGCATCCGGCTCACCAGCTCGGACACCTCGATGGACACGGTGCCCACCAGCACGGGCTGGCCCTTCTCGTGGCAGAGCTTGATCTGCTCCACGGCGGCCTTGTACTTGCCCTCCTTGGTCTTGTAGATCACGTCGGGCTGATCCACCCGGGCCAGGGGCCGGTTGGTGGGGATCTCCACGATGTCCAGATTGTAGATCTGGCCGAACTCCTCCTCCTCGGTCATGGCGGTGCCCGTCATGCCGGAGAGCTTGTCGTACAGGCGGAAGTAGTTCTGGAAGGTGATGGTGGCCAGGGTCTTGGACTCGTGGGCCACGGTGACGTTCTCCTTGGCCTCGATGGCCTGGTGCAGGCCCTCGTTGTACCGGCGGCCGAACATCAGGCGGCCGGTGAACTCGTCCACGATGATGACCTGTCCGTCCTTCACCACATAGTCGATGTCCCGCTTCATCACGCCCCGGGCCTTGATGGCCTGGTTGATGTGGTGGGACAGGGTGGTGTTCTCCGGGTCGGCCAGGTTCTCGATGTTGAAGAACTGCTCCGCCTTCTTGATGCCCCGGGCCGTCAGCGTGGCGGTGCGGGCCTTCTCGTCCACGATATAGTCGGCGTCGATGTTGACGTCCTCCTCCTCCTTCTCGTCCACCTTGGCGATGCGGCGGCAGACCAGCTTGGAGGCGAACTGGTCGGCGATGGTGTACAGCTGGGTGGACTCCTCCCCCTG
>CAVJBM010000037.1:0-2843 GCA_963647775.1 Anaerovibrio sp. | reverse complement strand
GGGGTCGATGATGTCGAGAATGCGGTAGATGTTGCCGGTAAAGCCCGGGCAGTCGGCGGACAGGTGGACGTACCGGCCGCCGTTGTAGAAGAAGCGGTGGACGCCCATGCCGTCGGCCACGCCGGTCTCCCACTTGCTCAGCAGCCTGGGGTGGACGGGGTCGGTCTTGATGTCGAAGATCTGGAGGCTGCCCAGGCTCTTGTCCCCGGGCTTATTGCCGTGGAGGAAGGGCACGCCGCCGCCGGTGGCGCCAATCATCAGCCCGTCGCACACCTGGATCTTGGGGGTGTTGGTGGCGGGGTACTCCTTGGGGTCGCAGGCCTCCATCCAGTTGACGATGACGGGCTTGGCGGGGTCGGTGACGTCCGCGATGTTCCAGCCGGGGCCCCGGAAGGAGCCGCAGTACATGTAGTACTTGCCGTCGTCGGTCTTGTGGAGGGCCATCTGGAAGGCGTTGACGCCGTTCAGGTCGCAGAAGCCCACCACTTCCATGTTCTTGATATAGCCCTCGTTCCCGGGGCTCTTGGCGTAAAAGGGTGCTGCCATGCTGGGTTCCTCCTTAGCGCAGGGTCTGATAGCCCCGGTACTGGACCAGGTTGTCGGTGGTGGCCATGTCAGACAGGAACATGCTCACCAGGTAGAAGTTGGGCTTCAGGAAGGGGAACTGGGCCTGGGGCGCGGCCTCGGGAGCCTCCTTGGCCCAGTCGGGCTGGGGCATGTCCCGGGTGCCCTCCACCGCGGCGGCGTACCACTCCTCGGGGCCGTCGAACCACATCTCCACCAGGCGGTGGAACTGGCAGCCCACCACGTCGTGATAGATCTTGCTGGACACGAAGCGGGTGACCTCCGGCCGGTTCTGGAAGTAGGGGACGAACACGTCGTTGAACCACTTCTCGCCGGTCTTTTCGCAGGGCCAGCGGACCACAAACTGCCAGCGGTAGTTGGCGCCGTCGTCAATGGTGCGGCCCTTGCCCTTGTAGTCGTCCTGCCAGTTGATGGGCACATGGGCGAACACGAAGGGAGGGCAGCCGTTGTCGCCGCCGGAGGCGCGGTGAGCGTCGCCGTCCATGTTGGCGGCGTGGGACAGGTCCACCCCGTCGTCGGGGATCATGCCCTGCCAGCGCAGGACCTCCACGGGCATCCGCTCGGTGAGGGAGTTGACGCTCATCTCGGGGGTCATCTCGTTCATCATCCAGTAGTGCTCGGTCATCTGCATCCGGCGGGTGCCGAAGCGCTCGCCCTCCGGGGGGGTGGGCAGGGCCCAGTAGAAGGTGTACTTATTGCAGTAGGGGGTGAATTTCGCGATGCTGTCGGGAATGTGGGTGGAATACAGCCACTTCTGGAGGCGGTGCCGGTACTCCTCGCGGACGCAGTCAACGTAGATCACGCTGCGCATGGGACGATACTCGAAGGACATGGCGAAAGCTCCTTTCAAAATAAAATGGGCAGTTCTGGGTAGTGTGTCTCTCTGCTGTCATTTTATCAGTTCCGCCGGGGAAAAGTAAAATACGGAAAGTGAATGACTGGTATGCGCCTTTGTTGTCGTTGGCGCGGATTTTGCGTGACAAACGGGACTTTGGCTGGTATACTATAGACAAAGAAAGGGGAGAGGACCGTGACCCTCAATCAGCTGGAGTGCTTTTCCGTCCTGGCCCAGCGGCTGAATTTCACCCAGGCGGCGGACGATCTGTTCATGTCCCAGCCGGCCCTGAGCCGTACCATCTCCGCCCTGGAGGGGGAGCTGGGCGTGCGGCTGTTCGACCGCAACTCCCGCAGCGTGGCCCTGACCCCGGCGGGCCGGGCCTTTTATCAGGAGAGCCCCAGTATCCTGCGCAGCTTCCGGGCCAGCGTCAGCGCCGCCATCACCGCCCAGCAGGGCTACCGGGGGGAGCTGGTCATCGGCGTGCTGCGGGATCTGTTCGACCCGGAGACGGTGCGCCTGTTCCGCGCCATGGGGGAGCGCTGCCCGGAGATCCGCCTGACCCTGCGGGAATACAGCCACTCCGACCTGGTGGGCGGCCTGCTCCAGGGGGAGACCGACGCGGCGGTGAACTTCGGCGCGGACCTGCCGGAGGAGGGGGTAGACTCCCTGCTGCTGCGGACGGACCGGCAGTGCGCGGTGGTGGCGGCGGACTCTCCGCTGGCGGGCCGGGCCAGCCTGCGGATGGAGGAACTGCAGGGGGAGAATTTTGTGGCCATGTCCCGCACGTCGTCCATGCCGGGATACGGGATGCTGTGGCGCATGGCGTCGGAGGCGGGCTTCGCCCCGAACATCGTGGCGGAGGCCGAGCTGGTGCCCACGCTGTTGATGCTGGTGGCCTGCGGCGTGGGGGTGAGCACCCTGCAGGAGGGGGCGGCCCGGATGGCCCAGGACATGGTGCGCTTCATCCCCCTGGAGGGGGTGGCCATGACCGCCCAGCGGCTGGTGTGGCCCCGGGAGAGCCGCAATCCCTCCCTGCCCTTCCTCATCGAGACGGCACGGGAACTGTTCCTGTAAACACGAAAAGCGCCCCTTCGGGGGCGCTTTTGCTTTTGGCGGAGGGCTCTGCTTTTTTGCGGGCCGCTGGGGACAGCGGCCCCTACGCCGTGTGCTATATCGGCCTGCCCGTAGGGGCAGATGTCCTCATCGGCCCGAAATGGTGTCCTTGCCTCGCCGCTCACCCTCTCAGGGTTCGAGTCCCTTCGGGGCGCAGAAGATGCAATGGGGCCCCGCACGGCGGGGCGGCGCTTATGCGCCGTCATAAGCATTTTGCGCAGCAAAATCTTAATGCCGGGCGAATTCACTTCGCCCGAGCAGATAAAATCCCCTCGGGGTGGAGCGAGCAAAGCGAGCGGAACCCAAA
>CAVJBM010000036.1:0-4711 GCA_963647775.1 Anaerovibrio sp. | reverse complement strand
GTCGCCTGGCAGACCGCCTATCTGGAGACCATCCAGACCGACGGCGAGGGCTGAACTTAAAAAATGAAACGGGCGGGCTTCGCTGTGGCGAAGCCCGCCCGTTTTCTATTCTCAGCGTCTCAAACCGATTCTCTGTCCCCGGTGATGTAGTAGTCGCAGTATTCGCCGCCGCTTGCCAGCGTCTGCTGCCGGTGGAGCACGCCGTGCTGGAGGGTGATCATCACCTCATCCAGCTCGCAGAACAGCGGCATCAGCTCGGAAACCCCCAGCTTTTCCGCGTAAGTGCAGATGGGGCAGCGGGTGATGCGGTAGTAGCAGGCCCCCTCATGGGGCTGGCCCACGAAATCCACCTTGAAGGAGGTGGGGTACTGCCGCTCCCTTTCCGGCGTGTACCACTTGAAGTACCTGACCACGCTCTTTTTGTTCTCCGCCTTGCCCTTGGGCGTGTTCAGGTCGGTCCTGCCGAAGTACCACTTCACATGGTACAGCGCGCGGCGCATCATCTCCTGCACCGTCTCCGGCGGGATCTTCTTCCCGCTGGCCACATAGGGCGCGACGAAGGCCAGGGCGAACAGTTCGTTGTAGGCCATGGGGTTGTCATCCCCGATATCGTCCGCCTGCTCCACCAGCCGCCGGTAGACCGCCCTGCTCTTTTTCATGGTCTCCGCGGCATAGGCTCTGCCGTATTTCTCGGTCAGGACCTTCTTCATGGGCCCCTTGAACATCCAGAAATAAAAGCCGTTGTATTTCATCTCAGATACCCTCCTGTGCTTTGTCTGCCGAATCGAAAAGCGCGGCCCAGCCGCCGAAGTGATAGGTCATCAGCGGCTCCATGTACCGTTCCGCCGTCTCGCGGTCGGGACATTCGGCCACGATCCCGCGGTAACTGTCGAACTGCGCGGAGATCAAAAGGCCCAGCAGCCTTTCGTCCGCGCCGGCAAAGCCCGCCCGGCGGAAAAACGCGATGCTCTCCTCGATCTTGCTCCGCACGATGGCGTCAAAGCAGTGCTCCAGGCTACTTCCGCCGCTGCGGCAGAGGAGCAGCACCGCCGCCTCATAGTGGTCGAAGATCAGGCGCAGGATCGCCGCGGACTCGTGCCGCATGGCGGCCTTCAGGCCCGACAGAAAGTCCCCGTCCGCGCCGGTGCAGTAGTCCGCTCTGGTGCTTTGGAAGAGCGCTTCGATCCCGTCCAGAAGCGGCCTGAGCAGGGAGACGAACAGTTCGTCCTTGGATCGGTAGCGGGTCTGGATCGCGCCGACGGTGACGCCGGCCTTTTCCGCGATCTTCCGCAGGGACGCGCCGGCATAGCCCTTGTCCAGAAATTCCGCCCGGGCGGCTGTGATGATCTTGCCGTCTAAGGAATGGTCCCGCAGCGCCATATGCTCACCTCGTTCAGATAATTACGCCGTAATTAAATACAGCGTAATTATAACCGTGGGGACCGCCCCTGTCAAGGGGGCCGCACGGCGGAAATTCCCCCTTGACTTTCCGCTGGAGGCCCGCTATAATATTCCCACGATAAGGGAGTAATCGGCAGGGCCTCCCCCCTGTGACAAGCGCCAACAGCAAGACGCCCGGGCGTCTGGCCTTGTATGAAACGATGAGACTTATCCGCGGTCCGCCGCGGATAAGTCTTTTTTTCATCTTGTCCGATTTTTCCCTTCCCTTTCCCACGGGTTTCTGATAAGGTACTTTTATAAAGGAGTGTTGCCCTGTGATCCCATGGTTCCACAAGACCCCCGGCGAGACGCTGGACGAGCTGGACAGCGACCAGAGCCGCGGCCTCTCCCCCGAGGAGGCGGAGCGCCGCCTGGCCCAGTACGGCCCCAACCAGCTGGCCGCCGGCAAGAAGGACAGCCTGGCCAAGCGGTTCCTCAACCAGATGAAGGACCCCATGATCATCGTCCTGCTGGCGGCGGCGGTGCTGTCCCTTATCTCCAGCCGCGGTGAGGACTGGATCGAGGCGGTGATCATCCTCATCATCGTCATCGTCAACGCCTGCATCTCCATCTCCCAGGAGAACAACGCGGAAAAGGCTCTGGAGGCGCTGCAAAAAATGTCCGCCCCCCTGGCCAAGGTGCTGCGGAACGGGGAGGTCGTCCGGCTGGAGACCAGCCGGCTGGTCCCCGGGGACATCATCGTGCTGGAGGCCGGCGACCTGGTCCCCGCCGACGCCCGCATCCTGGAGTGCGCCAGCCTGAAGGCCGACGAGTCCGCCATGACCGGCGAGTCCGTCCCCGTCAGCAAGGCGGCCCTGGACTCTCTGCCGGAGGAGACCCCTCTGGCTGACCGGAAGAACATGGTCATCTCCTCCACCGTCATCACCAACGGCCGGGCCACCTGCGTGGTCACCGCCACCGGCATGGACACCGAGGTGGGCCATATCGCCGGGATGCTCATGAGCGAGGACGACACCGACACCCCCCTCCAGCGGAAGATGGGCGAGATCTCCAAGACCCTGTCCTTCGTCTGTCTGGCGGTGTGTGCCGTCATGTTCGGCCTGGGCCTCATCTACCGCCACGGCGTGCTGGAGATGCTCATGTCCGCCGTGTCCCTGGCGGTGGCCGCCATTCCCGAGGGCCTGCCCGCCATCGTCACCATCGTGCTGGCCCTGGGCGTGCAGCGGATGGTGAAGCGCAACGCCATCGTGAAGAAGCTCCCCGCCGTGGAGACTCTGGGCTGCGCCGGGGTGATCTGTTCCGACAAGACGGGCACCCTCACCATGAACCGCATGACCGTGGTGGAGACCTGGGGCGACAAGAAGGAAGCCCTGTTCATCACCACCCTGTGCAACGACACCGTCCTCACCTACGGGGAGGACGGCGCGCCCAGGACCGCCGGCGACCCCACCGAGACCGCCTTTGTGGACGCCGCCCTGAAGGAGGGCCTGGACAAGAACCAGCTGGAGATCGCCATGCCCCGGCTGGCGGAGATCTCCTTCGACTCCGAGCGCAAGCTGATGAGCACCATCCACCCATACAACGGCAAATACCGGGTGATGGTCAAGGGCGCGCCCGACATTCTGGCCGCCCGGTGCGTGTCCTGCCTGGCCGGCGGCAGCGCCGTCCCCATGGACACCGCCAGGGCTGCCGAGATCGAGGCGGTGAACGCCGACATGGCCGGCCGGGCCCTGCGGGTGCTGGGCGCCGCCTATAAGGACATCGACGCCATCCCCGCCGGGGAGCTCTCCAGCGCCGACATTGAGAACGGCCTGACCTTCGTTGGCCTCATCGGCATGATCGACCCGCCCCGGATGGAGGTCAAGCAGGCGGTGGCCGAGTGCTACGGCGCCGGCATCCGCCCGGTGATGATCACCGGCGACCACAAGCTGACCGCCGTGGCCATCGCCAAGGAACTGGACATCTTCCGGGAGGGCGACCTGGCCATCACCGGCGAGGACCTGGACTTCATGCCCCAGGAGGTACTGGAGCAGGACGTACATAAGTTCTCCGTCTACGCCCGGGTGTCCCCGGAGCATAAGATGCGCATCGTCAAGGCCTGGCAGAGCCGGGGCATGGTGGTGGCCATGACCGGCGACGGCGTCAACGACGCCCCCGCCCTCAAGGTGGCCGACATCGGCTGCGCCATGGGCATCACCGGCACCGACGTGGCCAAGGGCGCGGCGGACATGATCCTCACCGACGACAACTTCGCCACCATCGTCCACGCGGTGGAGCAGGGCCGCGGCATCTACGCCAACATCAAAAAGGCCATCCACTATCTGCTGTCCTGCAACATCGGCGAGATCATCACCCTGTTCCTGGCCACCCTGTTCAACTTCCACCAGGCCCCGCTGGTGCCGGTGCAGCTTCTGTGGCTCAACCTGGTCACCGACTCGCTGCCCGCCCTGGCCCTGGGCATGGAGCCGGTGGAGCACGGCGTTATGCAGGAGAAGCCCCGCCCCGCCAACGAGCCCCTGTTCAACAAGTCCTTCTCCATCCGCCTGGCCTGGCAGGGCATCATGGTGGGTCTCATCACCCTGGCCGCCTACTGGCTGGGTGAGTACGTCCTCAGCGACCCCAACGCCGCCGACGCCACCGCCAACACCATGGCCTTCGCCACCCTGACCATGTGCCAGCTGTTCCACGCCTACGACGTGCGCAGCGAGCACCAGTCCATCGCCGCCATCGGCGTGTTCTCCAACCGGGCCATGAACAAGGCCTTTGTGGTGGGCATGATCCTCCAGCTGTCCGTGCTGCTCATCCCGCCCCTGATGGGCATCTTCAACGTCTGCGCCCTCACGGGTACGGAGTGGGCCGTGGTCCTGGGCCTGTCCGTGCTCCCCCTGGCGGTGTGCGAGATCGAAAAGGCCATCCGCCGCGCCGCGAAAAAGTGACCGCGCCATACAAGCGCCCTCCCCGTCTGGGGAGGGCGCTTTTCCCCGCCGTTCCGCCCCCGCCGCCGTTTTCCCCAGCTTACACTAACCGAAAGGAAACCGCCCGAGGGCCCTGGTTTTTGAAAAAAAGCATCATTTTCTATCTGAAAAGTCGTTCACCCCTGTTGATTTTTTTGATACCCGGGTATATAATTTAGGCAGATGCGTTATGACCCCTTTGCAAAACAAATTTTGGAGGTATTGTATCATGAAAGACCTGTACGTAGTCAGCTGCTGCCGGACGGCAGTGGGCGCTTTCCAGGGCTCCCTGGCCAACACACCCGCCTCTGATCTGGGCGCGACCGTGGTGAAGGCCGCTCTGGAGCGGGCCAACA
>CAVJBM010000035.1:0-12808 GCA_963647775.1 Anaerovibrio sp. | reverse complement strand
AGAAGGGCGACGTGGTGGAGATCGACTTCGAGGGCTTCAAGGACGGCGTGCCCTTTAAGGGCGGCAAGGGCGAGAACTACAGCCTGGAGCTGGGCTCCGGCACCTTCGTCCCCGGCTTCGAGGATCAGGTCGTGGGCATGAAGGCCGGCGACGAGAAGGACATCGACATCACCTTCCCCGAGGACTACACCCCCGAACTGGCCGGCGCCAAGGTGGTGTTCAAGGTCAAGGCCCACGAGGTCAAGGCCAAGGAGCTGCCCACCGTGGACGACGAGTTCGCCAAGGACGTCTCCGAGTTCGAGACGCTGGACGAGCTGAAGAAGGACCTGTCCGCCAAGCTGAAGGAGCGCCGCCAGGCCGAGGCCGACCGCGACTACAACAACGCCATCGTGGACGCCCTCATCGAGAAGCTGGTGTGCGACGTGCCCCAGGCCATGGTGGACTACCGCGCCAATAAGGTGATGGAGGACTATGCCCGCCGCCTGGAGGGCTCCGGCATCCCCTTCGACAACTATCTGCAGATGATGGGCATGACCCGCGACCAGATGCTGGAGCAGGCCAAGGTGGGCGCTGACCGCGAGGTGCGCAGCGGCCTGGCTCTGGACGCCATCGTGGCCGCCGAGGGCATCACCGTCTCCGACGAGGAGGCCGACGCCGAGATGGTCCGCCTGGCCGAGGAGTACAAGGCCGACATCGAGCGGGTCCGCGCCAACATGGACGTGGAGGAGCTGAAGCGCGACATGGCCGCCCAGAAGGCCATGGACCTGGTGAAGGCCAGCGTGAAGAAGCCCGCCGCCAAGAAGGCCGAGAAGAAGGCGGAGGACGCGGCTGACGAGGGCGAGAAGAAGCCCGCCGCGAAAAAGACCGCCAAGAAGGCCGAGGGCGAGACCGCCGAGAAGAAGCCCGCCGCCAAGAAGACCGCTAAGAAGGCGGAGGAGTAAGCTGAGAGAGCGTTTCGGAGGGAATAAGTTCAGACTGACTTTGGGTATACTTCCGTAGACCGTGTTCCGGTCCGCGCTGACATCCCATTGAAAAGGAGAAAACACACATGAGTTTAGTCCCTTACGTAGTGGAGCAGACCAGCCGGGGAGAGCGTTCCTACGATATCTTCTCCCGCCTGCTCAATGACCGCATCATTTTCCTGGGTGAGGAAGTGAACGCCACCACCTCCGCGCTGGTGGTGGCCCAGCTTCTGTACCTGGAGGCTAAGGACCCGGATAAGGACATCCAGTTCTACATCAACAGCCCCGGCGGCTCCGTCACCGACGGCATGGCCATTTACGACACGATGCAGTACATCAAGTGCGATGTATCCACCATCTGCGTCGGCATGGCGGCCTCCATGGGCGCGTTCCTGCTGTCCGCCGGCGCCAAGGGCAAGCGCATCGCCCTGCCCAACGCCGAGATCATGATCCATCAGCCCTCCGCCGGCACCCAGGGCCAGATCACCGATATGGCCATCCACCTGAAGCGTCTGGAGATCATCAAAAAGCGGATGAACCAGATCCTGGCGGACAACTGCGGCAAAAGCGTGGAGCAGGTCACCGCCGACTGCGAGCGTGACAACTTCATGACCGCCGAGGAGGCCAAGGCCTACGGCCTGATCGACAAGGTCATCTACAATCGCTGATTATCGCCAGAGAGCGGGAACGGTCGCGTCCCCGCTCTTTGACGCTTTCCCTGAAAGGAAGATCTATATGGCTCGTGACGACTACAAATCGGTCCGCTGCTCCTTCTGCGGCAAGCATCAGGAGCAGGTGGACCGCATCATCGCCGGCCCCGGCGCCTATATCTGCAACGAGTGCATCCAGCTGTGCATGAACATCCTCAACGAGGATCGGGAGGAGCAGTCCTCCGTCTCCGCCGACATGCCGGATGTGATCCCCACCCCCCGGGAGATCCGCGCCGTGCTGGACGAGTATATCATCGGCCAGGAGCAGGCCAAGATCGCCCTGTCCGTGGCGGTGTACAACCACTACAAGCGGATCTACTTCGGCGGCGGCGAGAACGTGGAGCTCCAGAAGAGCAACATCCTTCTGGTGGGCCCCACCGGCTCCGGCAAGACTCTTTTCGCCCAGACCTTAGCCCGCATCCTGAAGGTGCCCTTCGCCATTGCCGACGCCACCACCCTCACCGAGGCCGGCTACGTGGGCGACGATGTGGAGAACATCCTGCTGCGGCTGGTCCAGGCCGCCGACTACGACATCGAGCTGGCCCAGCGGGGCATCATCTACGTGGATGAGATCGACAAGATCGCCCGCAAGAGCGAGAACACCTCCATCACCCGGGATGTGTCCGGCGAGGGCGTCCAGCAGGCGCTGCTGAAAATTCTGGAGGGCACTGTGGCCAACGTCCCGCCCCAGGGCGGCCGCAAGCACCCCCATCAGGAGTTCCTGCAGGTGGACACCAAGAACATCCTGTTCATCTGCGGCGGCGCCTTTGACGGACTGGAGAAGATCATCGAGCAGCGCGTCAACAAAAAGACCATCGGCTTCGACGCCGAGATCAAAACCGCGGCGGAGCGCAGCGGGGAGGACATCCTCAAGGAGGTCCAGCCCCACGACCTGCTGAAGTTCGGCATCATCCCCGAGCTGGTGGGCCGCCTGCCGGTGATCACCGCCCTCAAGTCTCTGGACCGGGATCAGCTGGTGCAGATCCTCACGGAGCCCAAGAACGCGCTGGTCAAGCAGTACAAAAAGCTGATGGAGTACGACAATGTGGACCTCGAGTTCACAGAGGACGCCCTCAAGGCCGCCGCGGACAAGGCGGTGGAGCGCAAGATCGGCGCCCGCGGCCTCCGGGCCGTGCTGGAGGAGGTCATGACCCCCGTCATGTACGAGGTGCCCTCCGACGAGAGCATCGCCAAGGTCACCGTGACGGCCGAGGCCATCCGCGGCGAGGGAGCGCCCGTCCTCACCTGGGATGAGAACCGCCCGCCCCGACCCCGGCTGGGCGCCGCCGCCCTGCGGGCGGAGAACGGCGGCATGCGCCGGAAGGGCAACGCGTCTTAAACGATATAGGCAAGGGGGCGGGCAATGCTCGTCCCCTTGCGTCTTTTTCCCAAGGAGGAGATCATGATGACAGAACAGACACGGCAGACTGTGACCATTCCGGCCCTGGCACTGCGGGGCATCACGGTCTTTCCCGGCCTGCTGCTCCACTTTGACGTGGGCCGCGCCCCGTCCATCCGCGCGGTGGAGGAGGCCATGTCCGGCGGCCGGGACATCTTCCTGGTGACCCAGCGGGACCTGGCGGTGGAGACCCCAGGCCGCGGGGACCTGTTTGATGTGGGCACGGTGGCGGCGGTGAAGCAGATCCTCCGTCTGCCGGACAACAACGTCCGGGTGATGGTGGAGGGCAAGACCAGGGGCCGGCTGACGGCCCTTACGGCGGCGGAGCCCTATCTCATGGCCCAGGTGGAGCCCCTGGAGGAGCCCGCCCCTGCGGCGGGCAATTCCTCCCGGACCGAGGCCGTGATCCGCCAGGTGTACACCGCCATGGAGCGGTACACCGAGCTGTCCGACCGGGTGCCCGGCGAGGTCTATCTGAAGCTGCTGGACAGCGACGACCCCGGCTACATATCCGACTACGCCGCCCAGAATCTGCCCCTCCGCTATGAGGACAAGCAGGCCATCCTGGAGGAGCTGCGCCCTGTCCGCCGGCTGACCCGGCTGTGCCGCATCCTGGTCCGGGAGGTCCAGATCCTGGAGGTGGAGACCGAGCTGGAATCCAAATTCCACGAGGAGATGGCCGCCAACCAGCGGGACTACGTCCTGCGGGAGCAGATGAAGGTCATCCGCCGGGAGCTGGGTGAGGACGACAGCGATGACATCGCCGAATACCGCGCCAAGGTCGGGGCCGCCGACCTGCCCGACGAGGTCCGGGAGAAGCTGGAGAAGGAGATCCGCCACCTGGAGAAGCAGCCCTTCGGCTCCGCCGAGGCCGCCGTCATCCGGGGCTACCTGGACACCTGCCTGGAACTGCCCTGGAAGGTCAAGACCAAGGAGCGGGTGAGCGTGGCGGCGGTGGAGCGGACGCTGAACGCCGACCACTACGGCCTGGACAAGGTAAAAGAGCGCATCCTGGAGTTCGTGGCGGTGAAGCAGCTGGCGCCGGAACTCAAGGGGCAGATCATCTGCCTGGTGGGCCCGCCCGGCGTGGGCAAGACCTCCATCGCCATGAGCGTGGCCCGGGCCATGGGCCGGAAGCTGGCCCGCATCTCCCTGGGCGGCGTCCATGACGAGGCCGAGATCCGCGGCCACCGCAAGACCTACATCGGCGCAATGCCCGGCCGCATCATCAACGCGATCCGCCAGGCGGGGAGCGCAAACCCGGTGCTCCTGCTGGACGAGATCGACAAGCTGGGCAGCGATTACCGGGGGGACCCCTCTGCCGCGCTGCTGGAGGTGCTGGACGCCGAGCAGAACAGTACCTTCCGGGACCACTATCTGGAGCTGCCCTTCGACCTGTCCGACGTCATGTTCATTACCACCGCCAACACCGTCCAGGGCATCCCCCGTCCGCTGCTGGACCGGATGGAGGTCATCGAACTGCCCAGCTACACCGACGAGGAAAAGGTGCAGATCGCCAGGCGGTATCTGCTGCCCCGGGAGCTGGGCCGCCACGGCCTGGACAAGAGCCGCCTGCGCCTCACCGACGGCGCCCTGCGGGCCATCATCGCGGACTACACCCGCGAGTCCGGCGTGCGCACCCTGGAGCGCCGGCTGGGCGCCCTGTGCAGAAAGGCGGCAATGCATGTGGTGCGAGACAATGTAAAGCAAATTCGCATTACAGAAAAAGACCTGGAGGCCTACCTGGGCGTTCCGCCCTATCACGAGGATAAGCCCGCCGATGAGCCCCTGGTGGGCGTGGTGAACGGGCTGGCCTGGACCTCTGTGGGCGGGGAGATCCTGCCGGTGGAGGTCAATGTGATGGAGGGCACCGGCAAGGTGGAGCTCACCGGCAACCTGGGCGACGTGATGAAGGAGTCCGCCCGGGCGGCCCTGTCCTGCATCCGCTCCCGGGCCCGCCAGCTGGGCATCGACCCGGATTTCTATAAGAATAAGGACATCCACGTCCACTTTCCGGAGGGGGCCGTGCCCAAGGACGGGCCCTCCGCCGGCATCGCCATCACCACCGCCATGGTCTCCGCCCTGACGGGCGCACCGGTGCGCCCCGGCGTAGCCATGACCGGCGAGGTGACCCTTCGGGGCCGGGTGCTCCCCATCGGCGGCCTGCGGGAAAAGACCATGGCTGCCCTGCGGGGCGGGATGCACACGGTGCTCATCCCCGCGGCCAACGTGAAGGACCTGGAGGAGATCGACCAGACCGTCCGCGCCGCCCTGCGCTTCGTGTCGGTGCGGGAGGTGGATCAGGTGCTGGCCGAGGCGCTGGAGCACGGCTCCGCCGCGGAGCCCGCCGGGATGGCCTATCCGGAGCCTTCCAGACAGCAGAAGGTCCCCGTGGGGGCCGGCCTGTGCCAGTGAGGTGCCCCATGAAGGTCAATCTGAATCAGGCGGAATTCGTCCGATCCGCTGTAAAGGCATCTGACTTTCCACGCGACAGACTGCCGCAGACGGTGTTTGCCGGCCGCTCCAACGTGGGCAAATCCTCGGTCATCAACCGCCTGCTCAACCGGAAGAACTTCGCCCGGGTGGGCTCCGCCCCCGGCAAGACCACCCATATCAACTACTTCCTCATCGACAAGCAGCTTTACCTGGTGGACCTGCCCGGCTACGGCTACGCCCAGGTGTCCAAGCAGGAGCGGGACCGCTGGGGCCGGCTCATCGAGTCCTGGTTCGCGGACACGGAGCTGATGACGCTGGGGGTCCTCATCGTGGACGCCCGCCACAAGCCCACCGCAGACGACCGCACCATGTCCGACTTTTTTCTGGGCACGGAAAAGCCCTTTGTTGTGGTGGCAAACAAGCTGGATAAGCTAAAGAAGAGCGAGATCGAGGGCAATTTAGACCGGATCCGCACGGTGCTGGAGCTGCCGGACCGGGTCCCGGTGATCCCATTTTCCGCGGAAAAGGGGGAGGGCCGGCAGGCTCTGCTGGACCTGATCCTGACCCACTCCCAGCAGGCATGACCCGCCGGAGGGCGGAATAGTATGGAAAAAAGGAGCGTGCGCCCATGGGTCTTTTTCGCAAAAAGGTAAAGCAGCCGGCCGCCGACTGCTCCGTCGTCGTACTGGCGGCGGGGGCGTCCACCCGCATGGGTCAGGACAAGATCATGGCCGAGGTGGGCGGGCTGCCCGTCATCGTGCGGACGCTGATGGCCTTTCAGCCGCTGCCCGAGGTGGGTGAGATCATCGTGGTCACCCGGGAGGAACTCATCCCGGAGATCGCCGGTCTGTGTAAGGTGTTTTCCCTTGACAAAGTCGCTAAGCTGGTGAAGGGCGGGAGCAGCCGGGCGGAGTCCGCCCGGATCGGCACATTGGAGGTCCGGCGGGACGCGCCGCTCATCGCCATCCACGACGGGGCCCGGCCCTTTGTCCCGGAGGAGGTCATTTCCTCCGCCATCGCCCGGGCGGCGGAGACCGGCGCGGCAGCCCCGGCCGTCCCCGTGCGGGATACGGTAAAGGTGGCGCGGGACGGCCTGGTGGAATACACGCCGGAGCGGGAGACTCTCTTCGCCGTGCAGACCCCCCAGGTGTTTGACGCCGACCTCATCCGGGCCGCCCTCCAGAAGGTGCTGGACGATGGGGTCGCCGTCACCGACGACTGCTCCGCGGTGGAGCGGCTGGGGATGAAGGTGTCCCTCACCGAGGGCGACCCGAGGAATTTCAAGCTGACCGATGCCCTGGACCTGTGCCGGGCGGAGGCCATGCTGGAGCAGGAGGGGCGGCAATGAGGATCGGCCACGGCTACGACGTCCACCGCCTGACGGAGGGCCGCCGGCTGGTGCTGGGCGGGGTGGAGGTGCCCTTTGAGCGGGGGCTGCTGGGCCACTCTGACGCGGACGTGCTCACCCACGCGGTGATGGATGCCCTGCTGGGGGCCGCCGGCCTGTGGGACATCGGCCACGCCTTCCCGGACACCGACGACGCCTTTCTGGACATCTCCAGCCTTGTCCTGCTGGAGCGGGTGATGGAAATGCTCCGGGCGAAGGGCCTGCGGGTGGGGAATGTGGACGCCGCCGTCCTCGCCCAGCGGCCCAAGCTGGCCCCCTTCATCCCGGAGATGCGGGCGAATCTGGCCCGCGTCATGGGCGTGGGGGAGGACCGGGTGAACGTCAAGGCCACCACGGAGGAGGGCCTGGGCTTCACCGGCTCCGGCGAGGGGATGGCCGCCCACGCGGCGGCCCTGCTGCTGGAGGAGACAGACAACTGAACCGAACTCCGACGCCTCCCGGCGCATAAGCTGTACCGGGAGGCGTCACTGCGTCTCCCGGCATCAATACAGGGAGAAGGAGCTGGCGAATTTATGATCTCCTACTTGCTCTTGTGCCGGTCGCTGACCTACGCCCAGCGCACCGCCCGCGTGCTGGAGCGGGCCGGGATGGGGGCACAGGTGACCCGGGCCCCCAAGGCGGTGGCAAAGGAGGGCTGCGGCTACTGCGTCCGCATCCGGGAGCAGCACCTCAGCCGCGGGCTGCGTCTGCTCCATCAGGAGGGGCTGGGCCCCAAGCAGGTCTATATGCAGACCGACGGGGACAGCTATCAAGAGGTGGCCCTATGATCTATCTGGACAGCGCGGCCACCACGCTGGAGAAGCCCACGGAGGTGGCCGCCGCCGTGGCCCGCGCCATCGGCCGCTGCGCCAGTCCGGGCCGGGGCGGATATCCCGCCGGCGCCGAGGCGGGGGAGGTGCTGTTCCGCTGCCGGGAACTGGCGGCGGAGCTGTTTGACGTGCCCTCTCCCGACCAGGTGGTGCTCACCTGCAACGCCACCCACGCCCTCAATCTGGCCATCCGCTCGCTGGTGCGGCCGGGGATGACCGTGGCCGTCTCCGGCTACGAGCACAACGCCGTCACCCGGACGCTTTACGGCATCCCGGACGTGACGGTGCGCCCGGCGGTGTGCCCGCTGTTCGACCGGGCGGCGGCGCTGGCCGCCTTCGCGCAGGCGCTGGAGGGGGCGGACGCCGCTGTCTGCAATCACGTGTCCAACGTGTTCGGCTTCATTCAGCCCATGGACGCCATCGCCGCCCTGTGCCGGGACCGGGGCGTGCCCCTCATCGTGGACGCCAGCCAGTCCGCCGGGACCCTGCCGGTGACCCTTGACGGCTGGGGGGCAGCCTTTGTGGCCATGCCGGGGCACAAGGGTCTGTACGGTCCCCAGGGGACAGGGCTGCTCCTGTGCGGCGGGGCGTGCGAGCCCCTGCTCCGGGGCGGCACGGGCAGCGCGTCCCTCCGGCAGGAGATGCCGGATTTCCTGCCGGACCGGCTGGAGGCGGGCACCCAGAACGTCTGCGGGGCCGCCGGCCTGCTGGAGGGGCTGCGCTTCGTAGTCCGGACGGGGCCGGAGCGGATCTCCCGGCACGAGCGGCGGCTGTGCGGGCGCATGATGGACCTGCTGGAGGGCTCCGGCGCGGTGGTATTCCGGGGCGGCGAGAGCCAGAGCGGGCTGTTCTCCTTCCAGCTTCCCGGCCAGGACTGCGAGGCGGTGGGGGAGCGGCTGGCCAGGGCGGGGATCGCCGTGCGGGCGGGGCTCCACTGCGCCCCGCTGGCCCACCGGACGGCGGGCACCCTGGAGCAGGGGACCGTGCGGATCAGCCCGTCGGCCTTCACCTCGCCCGGGGCGGCGGTCCGGGCGGCGGAGACCATCCGGCGCATGGCGGCCGGCGATCTGTGATCCCAGGCCGGGGCGGAAGCCCCGGCCTGTTCTTAATTTTCACCGGTTTTTTCGGTCATTCGCTTGCCAACCTCCGCCGGATACGCTATAATATATAAAATTGCCGCAATAGGCGCATTCGCATTGACATAATATCGAGGAGCAGACCGTATGGACAAGATCTTGCAGATACTGAATACTGCCCGGGAATACGTCAAGCTCATCGGCGTATTCGATGTGATCGACATCGCGCTGGTGGCCTATGCCATCTACCACCTGTTCCGCTTCGTCCGCAAGGGCCGGTCCGGCCAGGTGGCCAAGGCCATCGTCATCATCCTGGCGGCCATGGCGGCGGCCAACCTGCTCAATCTGCGGGTGGTGAGCTGGCTGCTGAACAAGACCGTGGAGCTGGGGATGCTCTCCCTGGTGATCATCTTCCAGCCGGAGATCCGCCGCTTTCTGGAGCGGATGGGCAGCGGCAAGATCAAGGAACTGTTCGTGGCGGAGACCTACAGCGACGAGCTGCAGATCGCCATCGACCAGACGGTGGAGGCCTACGAGTCCCTGTCCCGGGATAAGGTGGGCGCGCTTATCGTCTTTGAGCGGAAGAATCTGCTGGACGACGTGCTGAAAACGGGCACTCCGCTGGACGCCAGAATGGCCTCCGAACTGCTGAAAAACCTCTTCTGGAACAAGGCGCCCCTCCACGACGGCGCGGTGATCGTCCGCAACGGCCGCATCATCGGGGCGGGCTGTATGCTCCCCATGTCGGGCAACGTGAATCTGAGCAAGGACCTGGGCATGCGGCACCGGGCCGCCATCGGCATCAGCGAGAACTCCGACGCGGTGGCCGCCGTGGTCTCGGAGGAGACGGGCTCCATCTCCGTTGCGGTCAACGGCATGCTCAAGCGGCACCTGACGCCGGAGACCCTGGAGCGGCTGCTGAAAAGCGAGCTGATGCCCGACCAGGAGGAGAAAAAGACCACCGCCGCTGCCGGCCTGCTGGGCAGCGTGCTCAAGGGAAAACGAGGTGAAAAGGGCAATGGGAAAGAAAATTCTGGACAGTAAGGCGCTCTATATTTTCCTCTCCATCGTCCTGGCCATCGCCATCTGGTTTTACGTCACCAGCCAGGACGGCAATCAGAGCACCAAGTCCATCCGCAATATCCCCGTCACCTTTTCCGGCCTTGACATTCTGGAGGAGCGGGGCCTGATGATCGTGGGGACCACCCCCACCGCCTCGGTGGAGGTGAAGGCCACGCCCACCGTGCTGGCCAAGCTGGATGACAAGACGCTGACCCTGACGGTGAACGTCTCCCAGATCACCGAGGCGTCCCACTACACCCTGGCCTACACCGCCAGCCTGCCGGCCGGCGTGGCCCAGGACAAGGTGGAGTTCATCAGCGGCGCCACCGGGAACGTCAGCTTTACCGTGGCCCGCTATTCCTCCCGGAATGTGGAGATCCGGGGCAGATTTGCCGGCACCGTGGCCGACGGCTATCTGGCCGGGGACAGCGACGAGTTCATCTTTGCGCCCAAGACGGTGAAGATCAGCGGCCAGTCCGACCTGGTGAACCAGGTGGCCTATGTGCTGGTCACCGTGGACGGCACTGATTTGAAGGAGACCGTCACCGGGGAGTACCCCTATCAGCTGATCGGCGTCAACGGCGAGCCGCTGGAGGACCTGGACGTGACCTGCAGCGACGAGACCATCTACGTGACCTATCCCATCCTGGCCACAGCCGAGGTGGAATTGAAGATCAACTTCGTGACCGGCGGCGGCCTTAGTGAGAGCGACCTGCGCTATTCCCTCAGCACCGACCGCATCACCGTGGCCGGGACGCCGGAGGACATTGCCGCCCTGGGCAGCGACCCCATCGTGCTGGGCACGGTGAATCTGGCCAACGTCTACGACGGCGACGAGCTCCGCTTCGAGATCCCGCTGGCGGACGAACTCACCAACCTCAGCGGCATCACCGAGGTCACCACCACCCTCAAGATCGTCCCCAAGCTGGTGACCGCCGCCTTTGACGCGGAGAACATCTCCTGCATCAACGTGCCGGAGGGCTGGCGGGCCGAGGTGGTCACCCAGCTGCTGTCCGTCACGGTCCGCGGCAGAGAGAGCCTGGTGGAGCAGCTCAGCGCGGAGAACATCCGCGTGGTGGCCGACCTGAAGGACGTCAACGCCGCCGCCGGCCGTGTGACCGTGACCGCCCGGATCTATCTGGACAGCGCCGGTACGGCCGAGCAGGTGGGCGTCACCGGGACGGAGTACAAGGTGGTCGTCAACCTCACCAAGGACTGAGCGGATGTTCGGCTATGTGCGCCCGGCGCTGGACGGGCTCAGCCAGGAGGACCGGGACTGCTACCGCCGGGCCTACTGCGGCCTGTGCCACACCCTGGGCCGCCGTCACGGTCTGGCGGCCAGATTCACTCTGAGCTACGACCTCACCTTTCTGGCACTGCTGTACGCCGGCGCGGGCGGGACGGAGATCTGCGCCCGCCGCTGCCCGGCCCATCCGCTGAAGGCTCCGGTCCAGTGTCTCCGGGGCGCGGCCATGGACCGCGCGGCGGATGTCAGCGTCATCCTCACGTGGTACAAGCTGTGTGACGACGTGGCCGACCACGGCACCATTACCGGGCTTCCGTACCGGCTGGTCCGGCTGCTGTTCCGCCGGGCGTACCGGCGGGCCGCCGCGGCCCTGCCGGAGCTGGACGCCAGAGCGGCGGAGAACATGGCCCGGCTGGCGGCGCTGGAGCGGGAGCGTTCCCCGCAGCTGGACCGGGTGGCGGACACCTTTGCCGGCATCCTCGCCGCGGCGGCGTGGGGCGGGAATGACCGCCGCAGGGCCATGGAGCAGCTGCTGTATCACCTGGGCCGCTGGATCTACCTGGCAGATGCCTGGGACGATTTGGAGAAGGACAGGAAAAAGGACCGCTACAACCCGCTGGACGCCCGTTTTGCGGGCCATGCCAGCGAGGAGCGGGACTATGTAGAGACTACTATGACCCACTCCATCCGTCTGGCCGGCGCGGCTGCAGAACTGCTGGACCTCGGCCCCCAGCGGGCGGCCATAGAAAACGTGCTATATACCGGGCTACCCACTGTGCAGCGCGCAGTGCTGGAGGGCCGGTGGAAGGAAGCACAGAAGCAAGGGAGAAAGATCCATGAGAGATCCGTATGAAGTTCTGGGCGTCAGCCCCAGCGACAGCGACGAGGACATCAAGAAAGCCTATCGCGCGCTGGCCCGCAAATACCACCCGGACAACTATCACGACAATCCTCTGGCCGACCTGGCCGAGGAGAAGATGAAGGAGATCAACGAGGCATACGAGGCCATCACCAAAAGCCGTTCCGGCGGCGGAAATGCCGGCAGCTACGGCGGCTACGGCTCCGCCTATCAGAGCCAGAGCCAGGGCTACAGCCAAAGCTACGGCAGCTCCTCCAGTCAGTTCGCCCAGGCCCGCCAGCGGATCCAGAACAACGATCTGGACGGGGCGGAGCAGATCCTCCAGGGGGCGGACTCCCGCACCGGCGAGTGGTATTTCCTCATGGGCAGCATCGCCTACCGCCGGGGTTGGCTGGACGAGGCCCGGCAGAACTACCAGATCGCCTGCCAGATGGAGCCTGGGAACATGGAGTACCGGCAGGCCCTGAGCATGATGCAGCAGGGCGGCTACTCCTACCGTACCGGCGACATGACCGGCGCCCAGTGTGACGGCCTGGACTGCTGCACCAGCCTGCTGTGCATGAACTGCCTGTGCGGAGGGTGCCGATGAGACGAAGGAGCGCCGCGAAGGTGGCCTACCCGGCGGTGCTGGGCGCGGTGTCCCTGATCCTGGTGTATGCCGCCTCCGTCGCGCCGACAGGGAACTGGGGCCTGGTGGCGGTGGCCGGCGTGCTGCCCGCCGCCGCGGTGATCTCCGTGGGGCTGGGGGCCGGCGTGCTCTGCTGGGCCGGCGTGTCCCTGATGTCCTTCCTGCTCCTGCCAGGGAAGCTCTGCGCCCTGCTGTACACGGCGCTGTTCGGCC
>CAVJBM010000034.1:0-22312 GCA_963647775.1 Anaerovibrio sp. | reverse complement strand
TGTCACAGCTTGGCCGCATCGCCGGGAAGCTCCCGCGTCAGCCCAGCTCCTCCGGCAGGAAGGCGGAAGCGGGCAGCAGGTCGCTGAGGGCGATGAGGGCGGGGTCGAAGCCGCCGGGCCGCCAGTCGGGCTCCGGGGTCTCCAGCCGTCCGCTGGTGATGCGGTCGGCGCGGATGGGAACGGACGCCGCCAGAGTCAGGCCGCCCTCCGCCGGGGCCTCCGCCGCCAGGGTGCCGCCGTGCAGCTCGGCAATGCCCCGGGCCAGAGCCGCGCCGGAGACGGCGCCCTCCGCCTGCTCCTCCGTCAGGGCGGTCAGCTGCTCCGCCGTGCGGACGGGGCCGTTCCCCCGGACGAGGAAGGAGATGTCCTGCGCCCCGGCGGTGACGGTCAGGGACACCTGACTTGCGCCCTCCGCCGCGGCGGGGATCAGCTCCAGCAGCATCTGCTGCAGCATCAGCCGGTCGCCGTACATCAGCTGGCTCTCCGGGCACTCCAGCCGGAATTCCACCCCGATGGCCGCCAGAACGGAGGTCAGCCGCAGGCCCAGCCCCCGCAGCCAGGGGCCCAGGTCCAGGGCGGCGTTCTTCGCGCGGATCTCATCCTCGTCGGTAAGGCGGAAGCCCAGCTCCAGCCGGCCGATCAGGCGCAGCATCTGGCAGACGCTCTGATTGACGGCGGCCAGATAGGTCCGCTCCTTTTCCCCGGGCACAGAACGCTCCAGCACCTGGCTGGCGGCGGTGATCACTCCGAGATGCGCCCTCAACTCCGCGGCCGCCTGAGCCGCGCCGGTACCCAATGCTTCCCGATCCATAGCAGTTTTCCTCCTGTGTCCGTTCTCACCCACGGCATCCGTCGGGCGGCGTCGGCCATCCCTGGCAGTAAAGTGGATTACTTCACTCTTATTGTACCATCTTCCCGCCGAAACGGCAAGGGAAAACCGAAAGATGTCGAAAAGTATTCTATCTGTATCGATTTTCCAGCCCTGGGCGAGAGTTCCTGAACTTTCCATGAAAAAACAGCCGGCAGAGGGCCCCTCCGCCGGCTGTCCGCGTTCACTGATCCAGCTTGGCGGCCACCTCGGCCATGGGGTTGGGCTGATAATTTTCCACCCGGCCCTCGTCCACCGCCCGGGCCAGCTCGGGGTCCAGGGGCAGCTTGGCCAGCACCGGCAGGGACAGCTGGGCCCCCAGGGCGTCGATGGTGCTCTCGCCGAAAATGGGGTGCTCCTTCCCGCAGTCGGGGCATTTATAATAGCTGTAGTTCTCCACCAGGCCCAGCACGGGGATGTCCATCAGCTCCGCCATGCGCACCGCCTTGGTGACGATCATGCCCACCAGGGTCTGGGGGGCGGACACCACGATGATCCCATCCACCGGCAGGGACTGGAACACCGTCAGGGGCACGTCCCCCGTTCCGGGGGGCATATCCACGAACAGGTAGTCCAGATCGCCCCAGATGACGTCGGTCCAGAACTGCTCCACCGCCCCGGCGATCACCGGGCCGCGCCACACCACGGGGTCGGTCTCCCGTTCGGTGAGGAGGTTCAGGCTCATCAGCTCCACGCCGCCGGCGCTGACCGCGGGGTAGATGCCCAGCTCGCTGCCCTCGGCATGGCCGTGGACGCCGAAGGCCTTGGGCACGGAGGGGCCGGTGATGTCCGCGTCCAGCACGCCCACCTTCTTCCCCCGGGCGGCCATGGCGGCGGCCAGGGTGCAGGTGACGGTGGACTTGCCCACGCCGCCCTTGCCGCTGACCACGGCGATGACCTTTTTGATGTGGGACAGCTGGTTGGCGGGCTTGCGCAGGTCGGGCTGGCCCTGGTCGCAGCTGCCCCCGCAGGCGCCGCCGCAGGTGGAGCAGTCATGGGTACATTCGCTCATGTGATCTCATCCTTTCACGGGCATTTCCGCGCGGAGATAGTATGCCCCAAAAATTTTTTCAAATTATACCTTGACAGGCGAGGTATATCGTGCTATTATGTGCCCGTAAGTTACTTCGGCAGATGAAGTACATCGCGGAAAGGGAGTGACTCAATGTCCATTTCATCTGAGCTCCTGCGGGGGCACACCGACACCATCATCTTAACACAATTGCTCAGCGGTGACAACTATGGATATGAGATCAATAAAAATATCCAGCAGCTCACCGGCGGGGAGTACGGCCTGAAGGAGGCCACCCTGTACACCGCCTTCAAGCGCCTGGAGCAGGGCGGGCTCATCCGCTCCTACTGGGGAGAGGACGGCCCCGGCGCCCGGCGGCGCTACTACGCCATCACCCCGGAGGGCCGGGAGCAGTGGAGCAAAAACCGCGCGGAGTGGGAGCACACCCGTGCCCTGCTGGACGCGCTGATCTCAAAGGAGGATTGAACAACATGGAAGGCATGAAGAATATTTTCAAGACCCTGATCGAGGCCAAGCTGGCCTCCGCCCCGGACAGCCAGGCCAAGACCGACCTGGTGGAGGAGCTGGCCGACAACCTCCACTGCCGCTATGAGGACATGGTCAGCAGCGGCGTCAGCCAGGAGGAGGCCCTGGTCCAGGCCATGGACGCGCTGGGCGACGTGGACGAACTGCTGGACTACCTGAACAACAGCCAGGCGGACGCCGGCAAGGGCCAGAAGAAGGCCGGCAGCGTCACCGGCGACATAAGCGAGATGTTCCGCAACATCGGCGACATGGTGAGGGACGCCGTGGGCCAGGCCAAGACCGCCGTCAGCGAGGTGGACTGGGCCGGCATGGCCAACTCCGCCGCCGAGAGCACCAAGAGCGCCGGCCGCAAGATGAAGCTGACCCTGAAGGAGCTGGCCAAAAAGGCCAAGGAGAACGGCGGCAGCTGGACCGGCCGCAGCGGAGACAAGACCATCCACGTCACCGTGGAGGACGACGGCAAGACCTCCGTCAACGTGGTGTCCGACGACGCGCCGGAGACCGACGAGCCCAAGGTCCAGATCATCACCGAGGATGGGGACGCCGCCCCTAACGTGAAGATCACCGCCGACAGGAACGGCAACCCTAAGATCAAAGTCACCCCCGTGGGCGAGGAGACCGAGGACGACGGCTGGAAGCTGGGCGTCACCGTGGAAAAGGCCCCCGAGGACGGCAGCGAGGCCGGCCCCGCCGACCGCGCCTTCTACGGCGTGGGCTACGACAAGGAAAAGGGCGGCTTCTACGGCCAGTGGGGCAAGGACAAGGAGCCCGAAAAGACCCCCGTGGACGGCCCGGTGGAGTCCGCCGGCCTGAAGGGCATCGACGTGCAGTTGGTCAACGGCGACGTCAGCGTCACCATGGACCAGGAGCCCGACGGCGACGTGCTGGTGGGCGGCGAGGGCCTGGAGTGCCTGGATGTCGCCGTCAGCGAGGGCGGCGTGCTGATGATCCGCCCCTTCCGGAAGCCCGCCGGCTTCTTCGGTACCTCCGCCTGCGATGACAGCGGCGTGACCCTGGAGCTGCAGCTGCCCCGCCGGGACTGGCAGTTCCTGCGGCTGAACACCGTCAACGGCGACGTGGAGCTGCACGGCGACCAGACGGTGAACACCCTCATCGTCAAGACCACCAGCGGCGATTTCGACGGTGAGCTGTCCGCCTGTGGCAGCCTGGACTTCAACACCATCAGCGGCGACGTGTCCTGGACCGGCGATGCCGCCGAGGTCCGGGGCCGCACCACCTCCGGCGACGCCGAGGTAACGGGCACGCTGGGCAAGGTGGCCGTGAGCACCGTCAGCGGCGACGTCCGGGTGGCGGGCTCCGTGATGAGCGTCCAGTTCGGCAGCACCAGCGGCGACCTTGAGCTGACCTCCGACCGGCTGCCCGAGACCATCCAGGTGAACACCCGCAGCGGTGACTGCGACATCAACATCCCCGACGGCGGCAGCTTCCGGGTGAACTACAACCTCCTCAGCGGCGACTTCCACAGCGATTTCTTCCAGCGCTGCCATGAGGGCCGCGGCGAGCTGACCTACGGCGAGGAGGGCGGCCCCCTGTACACCTTCAACGCCACCGGCGGCGACCTGGGCATTTACAAGTATTGACCTGACAGGCGCGGAGAGAGGGACCCAGCTATGAGATACCATCACCGGGGCGTGTGCCCCAGACTGTGCGACCGGCTGTCCCGGGGCTTCGACCTGGACAGCACCCGGAGCGCCTGCCCCCTCGGCCCCGCCGGGGACCTGCTCCCCTGCCGGCAGGCGGGGGACCCCGGGGCGGCCGGCAGGCTGCGGAAATATTAAGGAGGATCTGATTTTATGAAACGTCTGTGCCGGACCGTTGGCCCGGAGGCCAAGATCTGCGGCGTGTGCGGCGGTATCGCCAAGTATTTCGGGGTGGACCCCACCCTGGTGCGGCTCATCACCCTGCTGCTGGTGATCCCCGGCGGCATGTCCCTGTGGGTGTATGTCATCGCCGCCCTCATCATGCCGAGGGAATCCGAATAAAACACAGAACAGCACCCCCGCCGGATGGCGGGGGCGCTTCCGTTTGCGTTACTTGTGCTCGATGCGCAGGGCCTCCTGGGGCAGGGGCTGGTCGTAGATGCCCAGGCTGTTCACCAGCTCCAGCACCTCCGCGTCCCGCAGCTCGATCACCGGGTAGACCCAGTCCCCCGGCAGGGTGGCGGAGGTGAGGCCGGTGTCCAGATCCAGGTCCATGGCCTGGGTGCCGAACCACACCATGGTGTTGGCGGACATATTGCTGTCCACATAGGTGGACACGATGTTGGCCAGGGAGGTGACCTTGCTCACGTTGGACAGGGACACCGTCTGCTTGATGAGGGCGGTGAGGAAGGCCCGCTGGGTGCGCACCCGGCCCAGGTCCGCGTCGGGGTAGCAGTTGCGGCAGCGCATGACTCCCATGGCCTGAGTTCCGTTCAGCAGCTGATAGCCCGCCTTCAGGTGGATGGACAGGTTCTGGGTGGGGTCGTCATAGTCCATATCCACCGGCACGGTGAACCACACGCCGCCGATCTCGTTGACGATCTCCGTAAAGGCCCGCAGGTCCACCAGAATGTAATAGTCAATGGGGACGGCCAGCATCTCGCCCACCTTCTGGCTCAGCAGCTCCGCGCCGCCCAGGCCGTAGGTGGCGTTGATCTTGTAGTTCTTCCCGTTCACCTGCACCAGGGTGTCCCGGGGGATGGAGATGAGGGACGCCTTGTTCCCCTCCGTGTCGAACACGCCCAGCATGATGGTGTCGGCGCAGCCGTTGCCGTCGTCGCTGCCGGCGATGAGACAGGTATAAACGCCCTTTTTTCGGCTGAGAATGATGGAGGACGGCTCCTGGGAGGAATTCGGGTCCTCCGTGGCGGGGGGGATGTCGATGGTGACGTTGGGCTGGAAGCTGGCGCTGGGGTCCTTGGCCGGGTCCCGGGCGATGAGCCGGAAGGCGATATACCCGATGACCACCAGCAGCGCCGCGGCAAACAGGATGTAGTAGAGGACCTTCGCGATCCGCAGGAGGGGCGAGGGCGGGGAGTCGGCCTGACGCCTGCCGTGTGAAGCCATGGGCACTCTTCCTTTCAGCGATGGGAGCCATCGCATTATGTCAACTTTTCCCGTACAGTATACCGAAACGGCGGCCGAAAAGCAAGAGGGGGGCGGAATTTTTCCCCGCCAGACCCCTCTTGACAGGGCGGGCGGGATGTGCTACTATCAAAACTGTCTCAAATGATACGAAATGAAGGTGAGCCCATGGATGCTGCCGGGCTGAGCGCCCATCCGCTGTTCCGGGGGGTGGAGCCCGCCCTGCTGGGGCAGGTGCTGGCCGGGTCGGAGCAGGTGTCCGTCCCCAAGGGGGGCACGGTGTACGACCCGCACCGCTTCCGCCGCTGTCTGGGGGTGCTCCTGTCCGGGGAGCTGGAGGTCCGGCGGGAGAGTCTGCTGGTGGCCCGGCTGCGGACGGGGGAGCTGTTCGGCGCCGCCGCCCTCTTCGGCGGGGGGGACGCCTATCCCACCACCCTCACCGCCCTCACCGACTGCGCCCTGGTGCTCCTCCCCCAGGAGGGGGTGGCCCGCCTGGTGCGGGAGAGCGGGGCCTTTGCCGAGGGGTACGTTACCTACCTGTCGGGGCGCATCCGCTTCCTCAGCGCCCGGCTGGACGCGGTATCCGCCGACAGCGGGGCGGGCAAGCTGGCCCGCTATCTGCTCACCGCCGCCGACGGCGAGGGCCGCCTGACCCTGTCCGCCACCCAGCTGTGCCAGCGGCTTGGGGTGGGCCGGGCCACGCTGTACCGCGCCTTTGACGCGCTGGAGCGCGCCGGGGCCGCCCGGCGGGAGGGCAGATCCATCACCATCACCGACCGGGACAGACTGACTGCCCTGTGCAAAAAGGATGAATTCAGAAAGGAAGACCAAACATGAAGCTGAAACGAGTATCCGCCCTGCTGCTGGCGCTGGTCCTGGCGCTGGCGCTGGCCGGCTGCAAAAAGCCCGCCGCCGAGCCCACATCCAGCCCCAGCCCCACCCCCTCGGAGAGCCCCGCGCCCACCGAGACCGCCGACCCCACCGCCACCCCCGACGTGACGCCGGAGCCCACCCCCTCCGAGAGCGTGGAGCGCACCGCCGTCCGGCTGGCGGTCCTGTCCGGCCCCACCGGCGTGGGCGCGGCCAGGCTGCTCAGCGAGGCGGACGACGGCACCGCCAAGAATGACTATCAGTACGTCATCGCCGCCGACAACAGCGAGCTGGTGGCCGGGCTCACCAAGGGCGAGATCGACATCGCCACCGTGGCCTCCAACGTGGCCCTGAACCTCTACAACAAGACCGAGGGCGGCGTGCGCATCATCGCCCTGGGCACCCGCGGCGTGCTCCACATTCTGGAGGGCAGGGGCGGAAATTCCATCCAGTCCGTGGCCGACCTGGCGGGCCGCACCATCTATGCCCCCGGCCAGGGGGCCAACCCGGAGTATATCCTCCGCTACCTCCTCCGGCAGAACGGCCTGGACCCCGATAAGGACGTGACCCTGGTCTTTGCCGACGCCAGCGAGATCAACGCCAAGCTGGTCAGCGGCGACATCGACTGCGCCATGCTCCCCGTGCCCGCCGCCACCGCCGCCATCATCAAGGGCGCCGGCCAGGTGCGGGCGGCCATCGACGTCACCGAGGCGTGGGACGAGATGGACAGCGGCAGCGAGCTCATCATGACCGCCGTGGTGGCCCGCACCGAGTTCATCGAGGCCCACCCCGAGGCCGTGGCCGACTTCCTGGCGGAGTATGAGGCCTCCATCGACTATGTGAACACCAATGTGGACGCGGCCGCCGAGCTCATCGCCGGCTACGGCATCACCCCCAACGCCGCCATCGCCAAGCAGGCCATCCCCCAGTGCCACCTGGTGTTCATCGCCGGGGAGGACATGGCCCCCGCCATCTCCGACTACTTCATGGTGCTCTATGAGGTGGACCCCGCCGCCGTGGGCGGCGCCCTGCCTGACGACGCCATCTACTATGTCCCCTGAGCGGCGGAACGACCTGATCAGACGCGTCATACCCCCGGCCTTCTGGCTGGGGGTATGGCAGCTTGCGGCCATGCTGGTGGGGCGGGAGCTGCTGCTGCCCGCCCCCGCCGCCGTGGCTAAGGCTCTGTGGGCCCTGGCGGGCACGGGGGATTTCTGGCTGTCCGCCCTATACACCCTGCTGCGGGTGGCGGCGGGCCTGATCGCCGGCACCGTCGCCGGGGTGCTGCTGGCCTTTCTGTGCCACGGCTGCCCCTGGGCGGGGGTCATCCTCTCCCCTGCCGTCCGGGTGGTGCGGGCCACGCCGGTGGTGTCCTTCATCCTGCTGGTGTACCTGTGGGTCAGCCGGGCCAACATCCCCGGCGTCATCGCCGCGCTGATGGTGCTGCCCGTGATCTGGGGCAGCGTGTCTGCTGGGCTGAACGCGGTGGACCCCAAGCTGCTGGAGCTGGCCCGGGCCTACCGCTTCGGCCGGGGCAGGACCCTGCGGCTGGTGACCCTGCCCTCCCTGCGGCCCTATTTTGACAGCGGGCTCCTCACCGCCTTCGGCCTGGCGTGGAAATCCGGCGTGGCGGCGGAGGTCATCTGTCCCCCCGTGCGGGCCATCGGCTCCCGCATCCAGCAGGCCCGCCTGGCGCTGGAGACGCCGGAGCTTTTCGCCTGGACCCTGGTGCTCATTGCCCTGTCCCTGGGGTTCGAGGCCCTGCTGCGGCGGCTGCTGGGCCGAAAGGGGGCGGCGGCATGATCGCGGTACATGACCTGACCCTGCGTTACGGCGACAGGCCGGTGCTGGACCGGCTCTCCCTGGAGCTGCCCGAGGCCGGCCTCACCGCCCTCACCGGCCCCTCCGGCTGCGGCAAGACCACCCTGCTGCGGGTGCTGGCGGGGCTGGAGCGGCCCGCATCCGGCACCGTGGAGGGGATCGACCCCACCCGGACGGCCTTCCTCTTTCAGGAGGACCGGCTGCTGCCCTGGCGCACGGCGGAGCAGCAGATCGCCGACGTCCTCCCCCGGGAGCGCCGGGGGGAGGCGGCGGACTGGCTGGCCTTTGCCGAACTGGAGGGGGAGGAGCACACCCGCCCCGCCGCCCTGTCCGGCGGCATGGCCCGGCGGCTGGCCCTGGCCCGGTGCGCCGCCCTGGGGGGCAGTCTGCTCCTGCTGGACGAGCCCTTCACCGGCGTGGACCTCCCCCGGGCCCTGCGCCTGCTGGAACGGCTGCGGGGGCTGCACGTCCCCGTGCTGCTGGTGAGCCACGAGGCCGCCGTGCTGGACGCCTGCGACCGGGTGGTCGCCTTCGACGGCCCGCCCCTGCGGGTGCTGACGTAAAAAACAAAGCCCGTACCGGCGTCTGACCGGTACGGGCTTTTTGGTTCAGTTCAGCTGCTGCCTCCACTGGTACAGCAGGTTCAGGGCCTCGATGGGGGTGAGGGTCTCCACGGCGGTGGCCCGCAGGGCCTCCAGCACGGCGGAGCCGGTGAGGTCCCCCAGGGAAAGCTGCCCCTCCGCCGGGGCGGCGGACGCGGGCCGGGGGGCGGCGCCCTGCCCCTCCAGCTGGGCCAGGATCTCCCGGGCCCGGGCGATGACCCGGTCGGGCACGCCGGCCAGCTTGGCCACCTCGATGCCGTAGCTTTGGTCCGCCCCGCCGGGGACGATCTTCCGCAGGAACACGATGTCGTCCGCCCGCTTCTTGGCGGCGATGTGGTAGTTTTTCACCCCGTCCAGCTCCTGCTCCACCTCGGTGAGCTCGTGATAGTGGGTGGCGAAGAGGGTCTTGGCCCCCAGGCGCTTGGGGTCGGCGCAGTATTCCAGCACCGCCCGGGCGATGGACATGCCGTCGTAGGTGGAGGTGCCCCGGCCGATCTCGTCCAGAATGAGGAGGGAGCGGCTGGTGGCGTTTTTCAGCAGCTGGGCCACCTCGGTCATCTCCACCATGAAGGTGGACTGCCCGGCGCCCAGATCGTCGCTGGCGCCGATGCGGGTGAACACCCGGTCCACCCGGCCGATGCGGGCCGAGCGGGCGGGCACGAAGGAGCCCATCTGGGCCATGAGCACGATGAGGGCCACCTGCCGCATGTAGGTGGACTTGCCCGCCATGTTGGGGCCGGTGATGATGGCCAGCCGGCTGTCACTGGCGTCCATGCGGGTGTCGTTGGGGACGAAGAGGGTGTCCTTCAGCATCCGCTCCACCACCGGGTGGCGGCCCTCGGCGATCTCGATGACGCCGCTGTCGTCCACCACCGGGCGGCAGTAATTGTTCTGCACCGCCGCGGCGGCGAAGGAGCACAGCACGTCCAGCTGGCCCACGGCGGCCGCCGCCTGCTGCACCTGGCGCACCCGGTCCGCCACCTGCTCCCGCAGGCGGCAGAACAGCTGGTATTCCAGGGCGGTGATGCGGCTCTGGGCGGAGAGAATCTCGTGCTCCAGGTCCTTCAGTTCCTGGGTGATGAACCGCTCGCAGTTCACCAGGGTCTGCTTGCGGATGTAGTCGGCGGGCACCTGATCGTAATAGGACTTGGATACCTCGATGTAATAGCCGAAGACCTTGTTGTAGCCCACCTTCAGGCTCTTGATGCCGGTGCGCTCCTTCTCCCGCAGCTCCACCGCCAGCACCATGTCCGCCCCGTGGTCAATGACGTTGCGCAGGCGGTCCACCTCCGGGTCATATCCCGGGCGGATGAAGCCCCCCTCCCGGATGGTGAAGGGCAGGGGGGATTTATCCTCCTCGTCCCGGATGGCGCTCTCGATGGCGGAGCGCAGATCCTCCAGCCCGGACAGAGGGCCGGCGAAGCGGCCCAGGGCCTTGCCGGGCAGGGCCTTCACCTGCCCCTCCAGCACCGGCAGCTGCCCCAGGCCCTGGGCCAGCTGGGTCATGTCCCGGGCGTTGGCGGAGCCGTAGGCCACCTTGCCGATGAGCCGCTCCAGATCGGGGATCTGCCGCAGGGTGACGGTCAATTCCTCCCGGCCCACGCTCTCGGCCACCAACTCGGCCACAGCCTCCTGCCGGCGGCCGATGGCCGCCAGGTCGTACAGGGGCTGCTCCAGCCAGGCGCGGATCATCCGGTGGCCCATGGCGGTTTTGGTCTTGTCCAGTACCCACAGGAGGGAGCCCTTCTTCTCCTTGCCCCGGAGAGTCTCGGTCAGCTCCAGGTTCCGCCGGGCGGTGAGGTCCAGCTCGATGTGCCGCTCGCTCCCCTCGTCCAGCACCAGGGGGCCCAGGTGGCTCAGGCCGGTCTTTTGGGTCTCGGTGAGGTAGCCCGCCAGGGCCCCCGCCGCCTGGAGGGCCAGCCGCCGGCGGTCGTCGCCGTCCAGGCTCTCCCCCTCCTCCAGCAGGCCGCAGGCCGCCAGGGCGGCGCGGGCCATCTCCGGGCGGAAGCGGCTTTCGCCGCCGTTCTCGCACAGGCAGCCCAGCCGCCCGGTGAGGAAGCCGGTCAGCTCCCCCTCGGCGGCGGCCCCGTCAGACAGCAGTGCCTCGCTGGGCGGGCAGGCGGACAGGGCGTTGAGCAGATGGGGCAGCCACTCCGCCCCGGTGAAGGACTGGGCGGCGAACTGCCCGGTGGACAGGTCGCACCGGGCCAGAGCCGCCCCGGCGCTGTCCTGATAGACGGCGCAGATATAGTTGTTGCGGCTCTCGTCCAGCATCACGTCGTCCATGGCGGTGCCGGGGGTGACGATGCGGATGATGTCCCGGTCCACCAGACCCTTGGCCAGGGCGGGGTCCTCCATCTGCTCGCAGATGGCCACCTTGTACCCCCGCTTGATGAGCCGGGCGATGTAGTTCTGGGCGGAGTGGTAGGGCACGCCGCACATGGGGGTGCGCTGGTCCTCCGGCTTGCCCCGGTCCCGGGTGGTGAGGGTGAGGCCCAGCTCCTCCGAGCCGATCTTCGCGTCCTCGTTGAACATCTCGTAGAAGTCCCCCAGCCGGAAGAACAGCAGGCAGTCCGGGTGCTGCTCCTTGATCTGGAGGTATTGACGCATCATGGGGGTCAGTTCGGCCATGGGATCACGCTCTTTCTATCTAATGTGGATTGTCAGCACACGTGCAGGCCCCGGAAATAGGCCAGCATAAATACCCCCTGGAGCACGGCGTACACCGCCGTCAGGGCCCGGCCCAGGCCGGGCCGCCGGGCGGAGGCCACGGCCAGCGCCGCCGGCAGGGGGAAGGCGCAGGCCATATACCGGCAGCAGCTGAGGGGATTGTTGAGGGAATAGTTCAGAAACACGCAGATGAAGAAGTACACCGACCAGGTGGGCGGCAGCCGCCGGACGGCATAGATGAGGGCGGCCATGCAGAACACGAACAGCACCAGCTGGGGCCCCCAAGTGGTCCAGGCCACGTAGCCGTCCAGCCCGTGCCAGAAGCCGTTCCACAGCTTGTACAGGGCGGTGAGGAACAGGGACGAGCCCTGGTTCCACCGCTCTGCCTGAAACACCGTAAAGGCAAAGGGACTGCCCGCGACCTTCCAGTTGAGGCCCAGGTAGACCAGCGTGCCCACGCCCATGGCGGCCATCCAGATCAGCCTGCCCCACAGGTCACGCCAGAGGGACTTCCACTGCCCGTCCCGTATTTTGCGGATGGGGCGCTCCGTCAGGCAGTACTCCGCAAAGGCGGCCAGGGCCAGCAGGACGCCCTGCATCCGGGTGAGGGCCGCCAGGGCGCCCAGCAGCCCCGCCAGGGGCCAGCGATGCCGCCGGATGGCGTAAAAGCAGGCCAGGGAGAGCAGCAGAAACAGGCTCTCCGTGTGGACGGAGCAGAAAAAGAAGGCGAAGGGGTAGGCCGTGAGGAAGGTCAGAGCCAGCCGGGCGGTCCTGCGGCCGAACTCCTCGGTCATCAGCCGGGCGAAGAGCACGCAGGAGCCCACATAGCACCCGGCGGACAGGACCTGGGCGGCCAGCTGCCAGTGGGGGATGACCAGATGGACCAGCCGGGTGAGCCAGGGGTACAGGGGGAAGAACACCAGGAACAGGGGGCGGCCCCCCTCGGTGTAGCCGGCGTAGCCGTGCTCGGCCAGGCCCAGGTAGTGGTAGCCGTCGTACTTTTTCCACGCATCCCACAGGGCGGACCAGGACAGCCCGTCCCCAAAGATGGCGCAGTACAGCACGCTGACGCCCCAGGCCAGGGCCACGGCCCCCAGGCCCCACAGCAGGGCGTACAGCCGGTCCTGCCGGCGGAAGGAGGAGCCCCGGAAGGTCAGAGCTTTATGAATGACAGGGTGCTCCGCCCCCGCCAGCCGCCCGATGAGCAGCAGCGCCGCCGCCAGAGCGGCGGCGGCACAGAGGGTCAGGAAGATCGCGCGCATGTCAGCCGCCCTCCCCGAAGTCGGTGATGACGTAGACGTAGCGGACGCCGGAGATGTCCGCCCCCGGCTCCACCTGGGCCCCGCGGCTGACGCCGTCGGCCTCGGTATACACGGTGCGGATGGTGCCGATCACCAGCCCGGCGGGGTAGTTGCCCCCCAGGCCGGAGGTGATGACCTGGTCCCCCGCCAGCAGGGCGCTCCCCTCCGGCAGGTAGGTCAGCCGCAGCAGGCCGTCCTTCATCAGGGTGAAGTCCCCGGCGGCGATGACATCGTCGTCCGTGCGGGCCACCCGGCCGCCCAGCTGGCTCTCCGGGTCCAGCACGGTGGTCACCAGGGACCAGTTGGGCCCCGTCTCGCTGACCACGCCCACCAGGCAGCCGTACTGGTCCACCACGCAGTCCCCCACGGCCACGCCCTTGGTGCTGCCCCTGTTGATGGTCAGGTTGGAGCCCCAGTTGGTGGTGGAGCGGGCGGTGACGCTGGCCTCCTCATAGACCAGGTCGGGCTGCTGATTGGACAGGCCCAGCAGGTCCCGCAGGCGCTCGTTCTCCCGCTGGGCGTCCTCCCCGGCCCGGGCGGCCTCCTCCAGCTCCGCCACCCGGCGGCGGAGCAGCTCGTTCTCGGTCTCCAGCTCGTCGTAGCGGTAGGCCCGGTCGTACCGGTCCTGGGTCCACTCGGAAATGGTGGCCGCCAGAGAGCGGAAGGGGGTGCCGATGGCGTTGAGCACCCCCGTCACCGGGTTGTGCCCCATGAGGGCCGCGCCGATGGCCAGCACCGCCGCCAGCAGCACGGCGATGATCACCAGCAGGATGCCGTTTTCATGCAGAAACTTTTTCATAAGCCCTCCCGAGGCTCACTCCGCCGCCATGGCCAGCAGATCCAGCCCCAATTCCGCCAGCATACGGCCCAGCCGGTACACCGGCAGGCCCATGACGTTGTAGTAGTCCCCCTCGATGCGCCGGATGAGCAGCGCACCCAGCCCCTGGATGCCGTAGGCCCCGGCCTTGTCCATGGGCTCGCCGGTGGCGATGTAGGCGGAGATCTCGTGGGGCTCCACCTCCCGGAAGGTGACGGTGGTGCACTCGTGGGCGGTGAGGACCTGCCCGCCCCGGAGGACGGTGACGCCGGTGTACACGTAGTGCCGGTTGCCCGACAGGGCGGAGAGCATGGCGAAGGCCTCCCGCTCGTCCGCGGGCTTGCCCAGCACGGCCCCGTCCAGCACCACCACCGTGTCGGCGGCGATGATGAGGTCGTCCTCATCCGCCCGCTGGGCCACGGCGGACGCCTTGCGCAGGGAGAGCTGCTCCACCAGGGAGGCGGGGTCGGGGTTGCCCTCCACGTGCTCGTCCACCTCCGGGGAGAGGACCTTAAAGCCCTTTACGCCCATCTGACCCAGCAGCTCCCGCCGGCGGGGGGACTGGGATGCCAATATGATGTCCATATGCGGACCTCCGTAATATGATGTATTATTCCACGTCCCGGTAGTAGAGGCCCCGGGTGTAGTCGGTGGGGGTATAGGCCCCCTCGCCGCGGTAGCGCTCCAGCACCTGGGCGCATTCCAGGCCGTTCTCCGTGGTGAAGGACAGCCGGAGGGCCCACAGGCCCAGCCGGGCCCAGTCCCCCGCCTTGTCCGCCAGGAACAGCTTGTTGGCGTTGAGGATCTCGTTGCGGCAGCCCCACGCCTTCACCACCGGGAAGCGCACGCCCTTCCGGTCGGTGAGGACATTGCTGTTGGCGCAGACGTGCTTGCCGAACTGGTTGTGGATGATGCAGTTCTCCGTGATCATCAGCGGCAGGCGGCCGTAGGCGAGCATCTCGATGTCCACCGCCTTGGCCAGGTCCCGGATCTGGGCCAGCTTCAGCTCGAAGGAGGCGGTCAGCGACCGGAAGCCCATGCGCTTGTACTCCTTGACCGCCTGGGAGTTGAATACCTGAAGGCCGAAGTCCCCCCGCAGGTCGAAGCCCATGCTGCGCACCGGCTCCACCTGGCCCAGGTTGCCCACCAGCGCCTGGCCGACGCCCAGCTCCAGGCAGCGGTCCAGCTCCCGGCGGAGCTTATCCCACTCCCGGTCGAAGCACACCCGGGGGACCACGGCGCACAGGGGCACGCCCCGGTCCATGGCGTGCCGCACCCGGTCGGGGTCGGCGGCAATCTCGTCCGTGGGGAGGTAGATGAGGGCGGGCTGCTGCTTCAGCAGCTCAAAGGTCAGCTGCCCTGCCCGCCGCAGGGAGACGTTGAACTGGGGCGGCGTCCGGGGGTTCTCATACCGGGCGCCGGGATTGTACTGGCTGTGCCGCCGCTCCGGCAGGGCGGTGCGCCGGGCAGAGAGGTCCTCCAGCACCTGGCGGCGCAGGCCGTTCAGGGCGGACAGGGGCACCGCCAGCCCATCCTCCACCAGCGCCCGGACCTCGGTGCAGCCGTAGGGCGTGCCGCCGGTCTTGGCCAGCTGGGTCTCCACATCCTGCACGGTGACGGGGCGGGTGCGGGCCGCCTCGGGCACGGGGCCGGCGGCGGTGGCCACCCGGCCCTCGCCGTCCTCTACGCCCACCTGCACCGGCTCGCCGGGGCGGATCATGGCGTAGAACCGCACGGGGACGGCCGGGCCCTCCCCCTTTTCATAGGCGGCCCGGGCCTCGGCAAAGAGGGCGCGGGGCTCCGGCGCCTCCTCCCGGACGCCGAACATGTCCGGCCCGGTCTTTCCCTGGAAATACCCGTCGGTAAAGCCCTGGCGGGAGAAGGCCTCCGCCAGCCGGCGCATCTCCTCCGGCGTGGGGTCCCGGCCCTCCCGCAGGGCGTCGGCATACACCTTGGTGACCACCCAGACGTACTCCGGGCGCTTCATGCGGCCCTCGATCTTGGCGCTGGCCACCCCCATGTCCCGCAGCTGGCGCAGGTGGGCGGCCATGGAGGAGTCCTTCAGGGACAGGGGGTAGCCGTCCGCCCGGTCCCCCCAGCCGTAGGCCAGGCGGCAGGGCTGGGCGCACAGGCCCCGGTTGCCGCTGCGCCCGCCGATGACGGAGGACATGTAGCACTGGCCGCTGTGGCACATGCACAGAGCCCCGTGGACGAACACCTCGATCTCCACCGGGGAGTGCTCGCAGATGTAGGCGATGTCGCTGCCGGACAGCTCCCGGGCCAGCACCACCCTGCTGATGCCCAGGTCGGCGGCGGCCTTGGCCCCGTCCAGGCTGTGGATGGACATCTGGGTGGAGGCGTGGACGGGCAGGTCGGGCGCCACCTGACGCAGGGTGCGCACCAGGCCCATGTCCTGCACCAGCACGGCGTCCATCCCCATCTGGGAGGCCTTGACGGCCAGAGCCGCCGCGTCGGGCAGCTCCCGGTCGCCGGTCAGGGTGTTCAGGGTGAGGTATAGCTTTACCCCCCGGAGATGGCAGTATGAGATGGCCGCCGCAAGCTCCTCCTCGGTGAAGTTCCGGGCGTTGCGGCGGGCGTTGAAGTTTCCGAATCCGAGGTAGACCGCGTTGGCCCCGGCACAGACCGCCGCGCGGACTGCGTCAGGGCTCCCTGCGGGAGACAGGATCTCCATAGTGGCCTCCGTAAGTGAGTGATTGAATGTCAGCGCTTCTGCTGAAGTTTAAAAATCTCCCGTTTGGCCTCGCTGAGCTCGCCCTTGAGCCGGGCGGACTCCTCCAGCAGGTCCTTGATCTGGCGGCGGAGCGCCTCGCCGTTCTCCTGCTCCTTGAAGCGCTCGTCGGCGATGTTCAGCGCCGCCAGGATGGCGCAGTCGGTCTGGGACAGGCCGGCGCCGGCGGTCTCCGCCAGCTTGCCGTCCACATAGGCGGCCACCCGCCGGACGTACTCCTCATTCTCCGCGGCCAGCAGGGTGTAGTTCCGGCCCCGGACGCTGACTGTTACCTTGTTCTGCATGACAGACCCTCCCTGTGTAAAATTCGTTATTCTACAGTATAGCATATCCGGCGGGAAAAGGGAACAAAAATCACAGAAAAATCCCGCTCCGGCGGGGGTATTTTCGGCCCGGCCGCTCCCTTGACAGCCCGGGCCCGACATGGTACACTGTTTTTCGGAAAAAGGCTTTGAAAAGGAAGTTTTCCGCGGTTTCTGTCTCAGAGAGGGGGCGGCTGGTGCGAGCCCCTGTCAGGACCCGGCGAACGGCGCCTTTGAGCCGCGGGCCGGAAATGGCCCGCCGGATCGCCCCGTTACCGGCAAAGAGTGCGCGGCAGCCAGCCGCGAATTCAGGTGGAACCACGGACAGTATTGTTCGCCCTGAGCCAACCCAAGCAAGTTGGTTCAGGGCGTTTTTCCGTCTTGGACCACACAACTGAAAGGAGCCAAGACCATGAACAAAAGCGACAAGACCATGGACAAGATCGTCAACCTGTGCAAGAACCGGGGCTTTGTCTACCCCGGCAGCGAGATCTACGGCGGCCTGGCCAACAGCTGGGACTACGGCCCCCTGGGCGTGGAGTTCAAGAACAACGTGAAAAAGGCGTGGATGAAGAAGTTCGTCCAGGAGTCCCCCTACAACGTGGGGCTGGACGCCGCCATCATCATGAACCCCCAGACCTGGGTCACCACCGGCCACGTCAGCAGCTTCTCCGACCCCCTGCTGGACTGCAAGGCCTGCAAGGCCCGCCACCGCGCGGACAAGCTGATCGGCGCCGAGCACCACGAGGTCAACGTGGACGCCATGAGCTTTGACGAGATGGACGCCTTCATCGCCGCCCACGAGGACATCGTCTGCCCCGTCTGCGGCAAGCACGACTTCACCCCCATCCGCAAGTTCAACCTGATGTTCAAGACCGCCATCGGCGTCACCGAGGACAGCAGCTCCACCTGCTACCTCCGGCCGGAGACCGCCCAGGGCATCTTCGTGAACTTCGCCAACATCCAGCGCACCACCCGCCGCAAGCTGCCCTTCGGCGTGTGCCAGGTGGGCAAGGCCTTCCGCAACGAGATCACCCCGGGCAACTTCACCTTCCGCACCCGGGAGTTCGAGCAGATGGAGTGCGAGTTCTTCTGCCAGCCGGGCACCGACCTGGAGTGGTTCGCCTATTGGAAGGACTACTGCCGCAGCTGGCTGCTGGAGCTGGGCATCCATGAGGAGAACCTCCGCCTGCGGGACCACGAGCCCGCCGAGCTGGCCTTCTACTCCCGCGCCACCACCGACATCGAGTACGCCTTCCCCTTCACCGACTGGGGCGAGCTGTGGGGCATCGCCGACCGTACCGACTACGACCTGAGCCGCCACCAGGAGGCCAGCGGCAGGGACCTGACCTACTTCGACCAGGAGAAGAACGAGCACTATGTGCCCTACGTCATCGAGCCCTCCCTGGGCTGCGACCGGGTGGCCCTGGCGTTCCTGTGCGAGGCCTACGACGAGGAGGTCGTGGACCCGGAGAAGAACGATGTGCGGGTGGTGCTCCATCTGCACCCCGCCCTGGCGCCCTTCAAGTGCGCCGTGCTCCCCCTGTCCAAGAAGCTGGCCCCCAAGGCCCGGGAGATCCAGGCCATGCTGAGCAAGTACTGGATGGTGGATTACGACGACGCCGGCTCCATCGGCAAGCGCTACCGCCGGCAGGACGAGGTGGGCACCCCCTACTGCATCACCGTGGACTTCGAGACCGTGGGCGACGACAAGACCCCCGCGGACAACGCCGTCACCATCCGTGACCGCGACACCATGGAGCAGGTCCGCGTGCCCATCGACCAGCTGAAGAGCTGGCTGGACGAGAAGCTGGCCTACTGAGCGGGATGACTGCGCTGGCGCTCAAGGAATTTTTCCTGTTTCAAAAGGGGGACGGCCGCGGCCTGAGCGGCGGCCGCCGCTTCCTGTTCTGGCTGTGGAACGGCGGCTTGCTGCTGCTGTCGGCGCTGGGGATTACCACGGTGATGCTGCTGCTGGCCATCGGCGACTACCGGCTGCTCATCTTCGTGGGGTATTTCAGGCACCCGCTGATCTTCCTGCTGAATTTCCTGCCTGTGGCGGCGCTGATGCTGCTGGGCTGGGTGGTCACGGGGCGCAGCTGGGCGGCCTATCTGTTCGGCGCCGTCCCGGCGCTGACGCTGGCCTTCGGCAACTACTACAAGATGGTGTTCCGCAACGACCCGGTGCTCTTCGACGACCTGCTCATCCTGGGCGAGGCGGGCTTCATGGCGGACCGGTACCGCCTGTTCCTCAACGGCAGGCTGGCGCTGGTGCTGGCCTGCGCCGTGGGCGGCTTCCTGATCCTGTTCTTCCTGGCCCGTGGACGGCCCCGGGGGCGGGTGCGGCTCATTGCGCTGGCGGCGCTGGCGCTGGGGGTCCTGCTGGGGTGGGGGCCCTACCTGAAGCCCGCCGCCTATGTGGCCACGGCCACCAACCTGGAGTACCTGAACAAGTGGGCCACCACCCACCAATACGTCTCCCGGGGGAGCCTGTACCCCTTCCTCTACTCCGCCAAGACCGCCGCCCGCACCCCGCCGGAGGGCTACAGCGAGCGGGAGGCCGCCGCCCTTTTGGACCAGTACGAGGACGCGGACATCCCCGAGGAGGAGAAGGTCAACATCGTGGGGCTCATGCTGGAGGCCTTCTGCGACCTCTCCGTCATCGACGGGGTGGAGCCCGGGGACACGGTCTACGAGGTGTACCACGCCCTCCAGGCGGAGAGCTACACCGGCCGGCTGGTGACCAATATCTTCGCCGGGGGCACCATCAATACCGAGCGGGCCTTCCTCACCGGCATCAGCACCCAGTACAACTGGCGGAGCAATGTGAACTCCTACGTGTGGTATTTCCGGCAGCAGGGGTATCAGACCTCCGGGGACCACCCGTGCTTCAAGTGGTTCTACAACCGGCAGAATGTGGAGCGCTATCTGGGCTTTGAGGACTACCGCTTCGTGGAAAACTACTACGGCCAGTTCACCGACGGACAGGTGGCCATGGACCGGGTGTTCCTGCCGGAGCTGACGGACTCCGTCCTGCTGAAGCTGCGGGGAGAGAAGCCCCTGTTCTCCTTCTCCGTGTCCTATCAGGGCCACGGCCCCTACAGCAGCGAGGGCTGCGGCTGGGGCGACGCCGCCAAGTTCGTGAAGAACACCAACCTGGACGCCGCCTCCTACAACATCCTGGCCAACTACTTCGGCAGCGTGCGCAGCACCCAGAAGGAGGTGCAGGCCATGGTGGAGCGCTTCCGCCAGTCGGAGGAGCCCATCGTGCTGGTGCTCTTCGGCGACCACAAGCCGTGGCTGGGCAACGCCAACTCCGTGTACGAGGCGCTGGGGATAAACCTGGATCTCTCCACCGAGGAGGGCTTTTACAACTACTGGTCCACCGAGTATCTCATCTGGGCCAACGACGCGGCCAAGGCCAAGCTGGACTTTGACTTCACCGGGGAGGGCCCCGACCTCTCCCCCTGCTTCCTGATGACCCACCTGTTTGACCTGCTGGGCTGGAAGGGGGATGCCTACAACCAGGCCATCACCCCCATTTACCAGACCCTCCCGGTGCTCCACCAGACCGGGACCTGCCTGGAGAACGGCACGCTACACAGCCGGGAGGAGCTGGAGGAACCGGAACTCTATCAGCGCTACCGCCTGCTGGAGTACTACCGGGCCGCCCGCTTCACCGGCCAGAAATAGGAATCACATTGAGAAAGGACCGAGGATCATGACCACCAAGCAGCTGGCGTTTACCGCCGCCCGCGCCCGACGGCTGGGGCTGGACATGGTGTACAAGGCCGCCTCCGGACATCTGGGAGGCTCCTTCTCCGCCATGGACATCCTGACCGTGCTCTACCAGAACGAGATGAACGTTGACCCCGCCGACCCCCGGAAGGAGGACCGGGACCGCTTCGTCCTCTCCAAGGGGCACTGCACCCCCGCGCTCTACCCCACCCTGGCCCTCCGGGGCTTCTTCCCCGTGGAGGAGCTGGCCATGTTCCGCTCTGTGGACGGCCACATGTCCGGCCACGCGGAGATGCACCACGTGAAGGGCGTGGACATGTCCACCGGCTCCCTGGGACAGGGGCTGTCCGTGGCCGTGGGCATGGCCCTGGCCCGGAAGGGCACCGGCAGCCGGGTGTACGCCCTCATGGGCGACGGCGAGATCGAGGAGGGCCAGATCTGGGAGGCCGCCATGGCCGCCGCCAAGTTCAAGCTGGACGATCTCTGCGGCATCGTGGACGTGAACGGCCTGCAGATCGACGGCCGCACCGCCGACGTGATGCCCTCCGAGCCCCTGGACCAGAAGTGGGCCGCCTTCGGCTGGCACGTGATCCACTGCGACGGCCACGACTATGAGGCCATCCAGGCCGCCTTTGACGAGGCCAGGACCGTGAAGGGACAGCCCACGGTCATCCTGGCCCGCACCGTGAAGGGCAAGGGCGTGTCCTTTATGGAGAACAACGCCGGCTGGCACGGCAAGGCCCCCAACGCCGAGCAGTATGCGCAGGCCCGGGCCGAGCTGGACGCCGTCCTGACCCAGCTGGCCGCCGAGTCCGGCGCGCCCGCCGCGGATCCCGCCGCGGGCTACGGCATTCTGAAGGAGGGGAACTGACATGGCTGAAAAGATCGCGACCCGCGCCGCTTACGGCGAGGCCCTGGCCGCCCTGGCCGGGGAGTATCCCGAGCTGGTGGTCCTGGATGCCGACCTGGCGGGCTCCACCATGAGCAAGAAGTTTGCCGACGTCTGCCCCGAGCGGTTCTACGACATCGGCATCGCCGAGGCCGACATGGCGGGCATCGCCGCCGGCCTGGCCGCCTGCGGCAAAAAGCCCTTCATCAACTCCTTCGCCATGTTCGCCGCCGGCCGGGCGTGGGAGCAGGTGCGCAACTCCATCGCCTATCCCCGGCTGAACGTGAAGGTCATCGGCTCCCACGGCGGCCTGTCCGTGGGCGAGGACGGCGCCACCCACCAGTGCATCGAGGACTACGCCATCATGCGGGCCATCCCCGGCATGGTGGTGCTCTCCCCCTGCGACGGGCCGGAGATGCGCGCCGCCGTCAAGGCCCTGCTGGACTACGAGGGCCCCGCCTATATGCGCCTGGGCCGCCTGGCGGTGGACTCCGTCACCGACGAGGTCCCCGGCTACCGGTTCGAGCTGGGCAGGGGCGCTGTCCTGCGGGACGGCTCCGATGTCACCGTCATCGCCGCGGGCATGATGGTGCAGGAGGCGGTGAAGGCCGCCGATTCCCTCAAGGCCGAGGGCCTGTCCGTGCGGGTCATCGACATGCACACCATCAAGCCCCTGGACGAGGAGCTGGTGCTCAAGGCCGCCCGGGAGACCGGCGCCATCGTCACCAGCGAGGAGGCCAACGTGCTGGGCGGCCTGGGCTCCGCCGTGTGCGAGTGCGTCTCCGCCGGCTGCCCGGTGCCCGTGGTGCGCCACGGCGTCCAGGACGAGTTCGGCCGCTCCGGCGAGGCCAAGGCCGTCCTCAAGGCGTATGACCTCACTGCCGAGGGCATCGTCAAGGCGGTGCGCGCGGCGCTGGCGCTGAAAAAGTAAGGCTCCCGCCGGGGGCGGCTCCGGCCGCCCCCGGCCCGCAGCGGACACCGCGCATAAAATGGGCAAAACGCAAAAAAATTCCTTGACAAAGACAGACCAATCGGGTATAC
>CAVJBM010000033.1:0-3182 GCA_963647775.1 Anaerovibrio sp. | reverse complement strand
AGCCCCGCAAGCGCTTTGACGAGGAGGCCCTGGCCGATCTGGCCGACTCCATCCGGGAGCACGGAGTCATCCAGCCCCTCACCGTCCGCCGGCTGAACTCCGGCTACTACCAGATCATCGCCGGCGAGCGCCGCTGGCGGGCCGCCCGACTGGCCGGGCTCACAGAGGTCCCCGCGGTCATCATCGAGGCCGACGACAAGAAGGTCATGGAGATCGGGCTCATCGAAAACCTCCAGCGGGAGGACCTGAACCCCATGGAGGAGGCCGAGGGCTACCAGGTGCTCCTCACCGACTACGGCATGACGCAGGAGGAGGTGGCCCGGCGGATGGGCAAGTCCCGCCCCGCCGTCACCAACGCCCTGCGGCTCACCGCCCTGCCCCCCGAGGTGCGCCAGATGCTCATCGATGGCCAGCTTACCGCCGGCCACGGCCGGGCCATCCTCATGGTGGAGGGCGAGGCCGCCCAGACCGCCTTCGCCAAAATGATCGTGCAGCAGGGGCTCAGCGTCCGCCAGGCGGAGGCCGGGGCCAAGAAATTTACCCTCACCCCACCCAAGCCCCAGCAGAAGAAGGACGACCCCAACCGCATTTACATCGCGGAGGTGGAAAAGTCCCTCTCCGGCCGCCTGGGGCGGAAGGTCACCATCAGCGCCGGCAAGAAAAAGGGCAAGCTGGAGCTGGAATTCTACGACACCGACGACCTGAACGCCCTGCTGGACCTGCTGGAGGGGCTGCCCGTTTCACGTGAAACCAAACAACAATAACCTTTCGAGAGAGGAAGTCAAATTTTATGTTAGACATCAAGTTTATCCGCGATAACCCGGACATCGTCAAGGAAAACATCAAGAAAAAGTTCCAGGACGAAAAGCTGCCCCTGGTGGACCAGGTGCTTGAGCTGGACGCCCGCAACCGCGCCGCCATGACCGAGGCCAACGAGCTCCGGGCCAGCCGCAACACCCTGTCCAAGCAGGTGGGCATGCTCATGGGCCAGGCCAAGAAGGACCCCTCCAAGCTGGCGGAGGCCGAGGAGGCCAAGGCCAAGGTAAAGGCCAACGCCGACCGCCTGGCCGAGCTGGAGGCCCTGGAGGACGAGTTGGCCAAGGAGATCCGCAAGATCATGCTGGTCATCCCCAACATCATCGACCCCTCCGTGCCCATCGGCCCCGACGACAGCTGCAACGTGGAGGTCCAGCGCTTTGGCGAGCCCGTGGTGCCCGAGTTCGAGGTCCCCTACCACACCGACATCATGGAGTCCTTCAACGGCATCGATCTGGACTCCGCCGGCCGGGTGTCCGGCGCCGGGTTCTACTACCTCATGGGCGACATCGCCCGCCTGCACGAGGCCGTGCTGGCCTACGCCCGGGATTTCATGATCGGCAAGGGCTTTATCTTCTGCATCCCCCCCTTCATGATCCACGGCAACGTGGTGGAGGGCGTCATGAGCCAGACCGACATGGACGCCATGATGTACAAGATCGAGGGGGAGGACCTCTACCTCATCGGCACCAGCGAGCACTCCATGATTGGCAAGTTCATCGACCAGATCCTGCCCGAGTCCACCCTGCCCCAGACCCTCACCTCCTACTCCCCCTGCTTCCGCAAGGAGAAGGGCGCCCACGGCATCGAGGAGCGGGGCGTGTACCGCATCCACCAGTTCGAGAAGCAGGAGATGATCGTGGTCTGCAAGCCCGAGGACTCCATGAAGTGGTACGAGCAGATGTGGCGCTACTCCGTGGAGCTGTTCCGCTCCATGGACATCCCCGTGCGGCAGCTGGAGTGCTGCTCCGGCGACCTGGCCGACCTGAAGGTCAAGTCCTGCGACATCGAGGCCTGGTCCCCCCGCCAGCAGAAATATTTCGAGGTGTGCTCCTGCTCCAACCTGGGCGACGCCCAGGCCCGCCGCCTGAAGATCCGCGTCAAGGGCGAGGACGGCAAGATGTACCTGCCCCACACCCTGAACAACACCGTGGTGGCTCCGCCCCGGATGCTCATTGCCTTCCTGGAGAACAACCTCCAGGCCGACGGCTCCGTGAAGATCCCCGCCGTGCTGCGTCCCTACATGGGCGGCACCGAGGTCCTGGTCCCCAAAAAGTAAATACAAATAGTAATTTTTGAGAGGGATTATACGATATGAAAAAGCTGGCTAAGGAATTCAAGGACTTTATCATGCGCGGCAACGTGCTGGACATGGCCATCGGCGTCATCATCGCCACGGCCTTCGGCAAGATCACCTCTTCCCTGGTGAACGACCTGCTGATGCCCTTCATCGGCTGGATCGTGGGCGCCCGGGACATGACCGCCCTGAATATCGTGGTGCGCGAGGCCGTCATGGACGGCGACACCGTGGTGAAGGAGGCCATCACCCTGGGCTTCGGCACCTTCCTGGGCACCGTCATCGACTTCATCCTGGTGGCTCTGGTGGTGTTCGCCATCGTGAAGGGCTTCAACAAGGCCCATGAGATGGCCGAAAAGCACAAGAAGGCCGCCGAGGAGGCCGCCCCCGCCGCCGACCCCGAGCCCTCCAACGAGGAGAAACTGCTCATGGAGATCCGCGACCTTCTCAAGGAGCAGCAGAAATGAGCGACCAGCCCAAGCGCCCAGAGGAGGAGCTGGAGCCCCAGCCCCCCCTGCCAGAGGAGGAAGCCGAGGAAAAGGAGCCCTTCGTCCCCGCCAGCGTGGAGAAGCGCATCGCCGCCTGGATGGGCATCGTGTACGCCCTGATGTTCTTTGGCATCATCACCTTCTCCCTCTACTGCCCCGGCCGCTCCCTGGCGGGCACCTTCCCCCTGTTCCTGGTGCCCATCGCCGGGGCCGCGGGGGTGACCTCCATCTACAGGCAGGTCAAGGGCACCGCCCCCGGCGGGCTGGCGCTGACCATCGTGATCGTGGTGATCTGCGCGGCCGCGGCGGCTTTCGGCCTGCTGCTGGGGCTGCCGGCGCTCATCGCCGCCCTGGCGGGGTGACGCCATGAAAGACCTGATCGCCGCCGGGCTGGAGACCCTGGGCCTGTCCGGCTCCGTCCCCGCCGACGCGCCGGACAAGCTGGCCCGCTATGGAGAACTGCTTCTCCGGCAGAACCAGGTGATGAACCTGACCGCCATCACCGACCCCAGGGACGTGGCCACCCTGCACATGCTGGACTGCGCCCCCCTGCTGGACTGCGCCCGGCTCCAGGGCAAGGC
>CAVJBM010000032.1:0-4535 GCA_963647775.1 Anaerovibrio sp. | reverse complement strand
TACCATATCTATCAGAAAAAGCCCAGCTCCAGCTGGACTTTTTCGACAGACTGACAGCCGCTGCCCAGTCGGGCAGCGGCTGTTTTTTACTTTTGAAATCAAAGTTGATTCCGTTTGTATTTTGTGGTATGATGTGCGCATCATAGATGCAGATGACAAGGAGGAATCGTTATGTTCATGAACATGGATTATTCTCAGCTGCTCCAGAAGGCCCGTGAGCTGGGCGGCCCCCACAAGCTGGTGTCCCGCATCAAGGCGGAGGGCTACCGGGAGGGCGTCCGGGACGCTCGCCGTGGGATGCTGCCCAAGATCCTGCTGGCCGCCGGCGCCGGCGCGGCCCTGGCCATCGGGGCCCAGCGGCTCAAGTGGTTCCTGGAGGACTGCCGGGCGGAGAGCCTGGCCGAGGTCTGGGAAAACGACCTGACCGACGAGTCCGACCATGAGCGGGAGAAGCCCGAGGAGCCCGAGAAGGAAGAGCAGTGACAGCACGAAGCCGCGCCGGAAGTCCCGGCGCGGCTTTTTCATTACATAATCCGGCCCGCCGCCGCATAGAGTAGGAGCAACACTGCGGACAAGGAGGCCCGGACTATGGAGAGCGCGGCGAAAAAGCTGACGGCGGGGCGCAGGCAGATGGCGAGGGAGAAGCGCCGCCGCACCGGGGGAGAGCGGCGGCGTCTGGCCCAGCTGGCGGTGAGCCTGCTGCTGTTTCTGCTGGTATTTGTGGGCCGTGGGGCCTTTCCCGCCCGCCTGCGGGAGTGGAAGGCGGCCATGGCGGCGGACACGGATTTCAAGGCGGCCTTTCAGCAGTTCGGCACGGAGCTGAAGTCGGACGCCCCCTTCGGCCAGGCGGTGAGGACGCTGTTCGCCTCCCTGACGGGGCGGGAGAGCGATGCGCCGGAGCCCCAGCCCGCTCCGGATCAGCCCGCCGAACTGCCCGAGGTGGTGCTGCTGGGGGAGACCGCCCGGGGCGGGCTCGCCTGGCTGAACGCCCACAGCTTCACGGGCACGCGGACGGTCCGGCCCGATCCGGCGGAGCCTGAGCCGGCGGCGGAGCAGCCGTCCTCCATGCCTCAGGCTGTGGTCACCGCCGTGGCCCAGGCTTACGATGAGAACGGCGTGGCCCTGCCCTCCAACGTGAGCTTTCAGTATTACGAGCTGGGCCTGGAGCGCACGGCGGTCCCCGTACACGGGGCGGTGACCTCCAATTTCGAGTACCGCACCAGCCCCATCACCGGCAAGCGGGAGTTCCACCTGGCCATGGACATCGCCGCCGACGAGGGCGCCAAGATCGGCGCCTTTTCCGACGGCACCGTGCGCTATATCGGCGAGAGCGACGAGTTCGGCCAGTACCTGATGATCGACCATGCCAACGGCGTCAGCACCTTTTATGCCCACTGCAGCAAGCTGCTGGTGCGGAAAGGGGAGCGCGTCGCCTGCGGGCAGACGGTGGCCCTGGTGGGGCACACGGGGAAGGCCACCGGCTCCCATCTGCACCTGACCATTTTGAAGGACAACATCCGGCTGGACCCGGCCTACTATGTGGACCCCTCCTGAAGGGCGGCGGGTGCGGTGCTCGCCGGGGTTCCTGCTGCTGGCGGCGCTGCTGGTGTACCTGTGCGACGACATGGCGCTGCTGTGGTGCGCCCTGGGGAGCGCCGCCGTCCACGAACTGGGCCATGTGGCGGCGGCCCTGGCTCTGGGCGGCCGGATAGAGCGCCTGACCCTGAGCCTGGCGGGAGCGGAGCTGTCCTTTTCCTACCGCCGGCCCCTCTCCTACGGGCGGGAGAGCCTGGTGGCCCTGGCCGGGCCCTGCGCCAACCTGATCGTGGGAGTTCCGGCCCTGCGGCTGGGGCAGTACCTGCCCGCCGCCGTCTGCCTGGGACTGGGGGGCTTCAACCTGCTGCCCGTCCTGCCGCTGGACGGCGGGGTGATCCTGTACGGCCTGATCGCCGCCCGCTTCGGCCCGGAGCGGAGCGAACTGGTGCTGGCCATTTCCGCAGGGGTGGTCATCGGCGTGCTGCTGGGCCTGGGGGCGGCGGCCCTGGCCTGCTACGCCAACGCCACCCTGCTGCTGACCGCCCTCTGGCTCCTGGCCGGGGCGGTCCGCCCGCCGGCGGGGGAGAGGCAGCGAAAAATGCGGTAAATTCCGCAAAAAAGTGCTTGCATCATCGGAGATTCTGTGGTAGACTAATTCAGTCTGAAATAGGGTGGTCCTCTGCGCCGGCTTGAGCCGTGGACGCACGAACGCCTAAAATTAGGAGGAAAAAGAACATGGAACTGATGAAGCAGTTCAGCCAGAAGTACATGAAGGAGACCGCTCCCGAGGTCAACGTGGGCGATACCGTTCGTGTGCACATCCGCGTCAAGGAAGGCAGCCGTGAGCGTATCCAGGTCTTTGAGGGCACTGTGATCGCCAAGAAGCACGGCGGCATCGAGGAGAGCTTCACCGTCCGCCGCATTTCCTACGGCATCGGCGTGGAGAAGGTCTTCCCCCTGCACGCCCCCACCATCGAGAAGGTGGAGACCGTCCGCAAGGGCAAGGTGCGCCGCGCCAAGCTGTACTATCTGCGTGACCGTGTCGGCAAGGCCGCCAAGGTCAAGGAGAACCTGTAACAGCCAAGCTGTGCAAGCAAAGAGGAGCGGAGCTTTCCGCTCCTTTTTTCTTTTTCCGGCTGTTCATTCCGCCGGAAACGTGATACACTGTCAGACATACGAACGGAGAGGACGGAGGAGCGCACATGAATATTCAGTGGTATCCCGGCCACATGACCAAGACCCGCCGCCAGATGGAGGAGGATGTCAAATTCGTAGACATGGTGGCCGAGCTGGTGGATGCCCGTATCCCCATCTCCAGCCGCAACCCGGACATCGACAGCATGGTGGGGGACCGGCCCCGCATGATCATCTTCAACCGGGCGGATCAGGCCGACCCGGCGGTGACGGCCCAGTGGCTGGCCTGGTTCAAGGGCAGGGGCTATGCGGTGATGGAGACCGACGCCAAGACCGGGAAGGGTGTGAATCAGTTCTCCGCCACGGTGAAGCAGGCCCTGCGGGACAAAATCGCCGCCTGGCAGGCCAAGGGCCAGGTGGGCCGGCCGGTGCGGGTCATGGTGGTGGGTGTGCCCAACGTGGGCAAGTCCACCTTTATCAATAAGGTGGCCAAGCGGAAATCCGCCAAGGCGGGGGACCGCCCCGGCGTCACCCGGGGCAAGCAGTGGGTCAGCGTGGACAGCGGCCTGGACCTGCTGGACACGCCGGGTATCCTCTGGCCCAAGTTCGAGGATGAGACCACCGGGATGCACCTGGCCTATACCGGCGCGGTGCGGGACGAGATCATGGACAGCGAGGCCCTGGCCTGCGGTCTGCTGGAGCTGCTGCGGGACCGCTACCCCGGCGCCCTGGCCCAGAGGTACAAGATCACCGAGGACCCGGCCGCCAAGGGCTGGGAGCTGCTGGACGCCTGCGCCCGCAGGCGCGGTATGCTCATCTCCGGCGGCGAGGCGGACACCGAGCGCATGGCCAAGGTGCTGCTGGACGAGTTCCGGGGCGGCAAGCTGGGACGCTTTACACTGGAGCGGCCCCAGGACCTTCCGGGAGGGGACGTCTGATGGACTGGTCGCTGGAACAGGAACTGCACCGGCAGGGCTTTGCCCTGGTCGCCGGGTGCGACGAGGCGGGGGCGGGCCCGCTGGCCGGGCGGGTGTACGCCGCGGCGGCCATCCTGCCGGAGGGGCTGGACCTGCCGGGGCTGAACGATTCCAAGCAGGTGTCCCCCAAGCGGCGGGACCGCCTGTTTGACCTGATCCGGGCCCAGGCAGCGGCCTGGGCGGTGGCCTGGGCGGAGCCGGAGGAGATCGACCAGCTGGACATCCTCAACTGCCGGATGCTGGCCATGGACCGGGCAGCCCGGATGCTGGAGCCGCAGCCCGATCTGCTGATCATCGACGGCAACCGGGACCACGGCAGCCGCTGCGCGATTACGCTGCCCCACCGGACCGCCGTCGGCGGTGATGGGCTGTACCCCTGCGTCGCCGCGGCCTCCATCCTGGCTAAGGTCAGCCGGGACCGGTACATGGAGGAGATGGCGGCGCTGTACCCGGAGTACGAGTTCGAACGCCACAAGGGCTACCCCACCAAGCGCCACTATGAGCTGCTGCGGCAGTATGGGCCCAGCCCCATCCACCGCCGCAGCTTCCTGAAAAAGCTGTGAGCGGCGGGGGAGAGGCCCGGCTGCTGGGCCGCTGGGGCGAGCAGCAGGTGGCGGAGGACCTGCGCCGGAAGGGCTGGAGGATCGTCGCGCTGAACTACCGCTGCCGCATGGGGGAGATCGACGTCATCGCGGAAAACCGCACCTATCTGGCCTTTGTGGAGGTCAAGCTGCGGAAGAACGACGGCTACGGCCGCCCGGCGGAGGCCGTCACCCGCGGCAAGCAGGAAAAGCTGCGGGCCGCGGCGGAGCTCTATCTCACCGAGCACCCCACCGCCCGCCAGCCCCGGTTCGACGTGGCGGAGGTGTACGCGCCCCAGGGTATCAG
>CAVJBM010000031.1:0-2923 GCA_963647775.1 Anaerovibrio sp. | reverse complement strand
GTTGTACAGTTCGGCGTAAAAGCCGCCCTGGGCCATGAGGCTGTCGTGGGTGCCGCTCTCGATGACGTCGCCGTCCTTCATCACCAGAATGAGGTCGGCGTTTTTGATGGTGGAGAGCCGGTGGGCGATGACGAAGCTGGTGCGGCCGTGGGTCAGGCGGTCCATGGCCTGCTGGATGATGAGCTCCGTGCGGGTGTCCACGGAGGAGGTGGCCTCGTCCAGGATGAGCATGGGGGCGTTCTGGAGCATGGCCCGGGCGATGGTCAGCAGCTGCTTCTGGCCGGCGGAGATGGTGGTGCTTTCCGACAGGACGGTGTCGAAGCCCTGAGGCAGGGAATGGATGAACTTGTCCAGGCCGCAGGCGCGGGCCACCTGCTCCAGCTGGCCGTCGGTGATGCCCTCCAGGTTGTACACCAGGTTCTCCCGGACTGTGCCCTCGAAGAGCCAGGTGTCCTGCAGGACCATGCTGAACATGTTGTGGACGGTCTCCCGCCGCAGATCGGAGATGGGGGTGCCGTCGATCAGGATGGAGCCGCTGTTGACCTCGAAAAACCGCATGAGCAGGTTGACCATGGTGGTCTTGCCCGCGCCGGTGGGGCCCACGATGGCCACCTTCTGCCCCGGACGGACCTCCGCCGAGAAGTCCTTGATGATGATCTTGTCCGGCGTGTCGGGGTAGCTGAAGCGCACGTGCTCGAAGCTGACAGCGCCCTTGACCTTGGGGACCCCGGCAGGCTTGGCGCTCTCGTCGGAGAGCTCGGAGCTGTCCAGAAAATCGAAGATGCGGTGGGCGGAGGCAGAGGCGGTCTGCATGTTGGTCATGCCCTGGGCGATCTGGGTCAGGGGCGAGGTGAGCAGGCGGACGTAGAGGATGAAGGACACGATGACGCCGAACTTGATGGTGCCGTTCATGGCCAGGATGGAGCCCAGCACGCACACCGCCACGTAGGACACGTTGCCGATGATGGTCATGAGGGGCTGCATGATGCCGGAGAGGAACTGGGACTTCCAGTTGGCGTCGTACACCGCCTCGTTCAGCTCGTCAAACCTGCCGCAGACCCTGCGGCCGGCCCGGGAGATGCGCACCACCTCGTGGCCGGAGTACATCTCCTCCACATAGCCGTTAAGGGCGCCCAGACTCTCCTGCCGGGCGGTGAAGTACCGCTGGGATCTGGTCATGATGAGCACCGTCAGCAGGATGCCGACGATGTTGATGGCCAGGGAGGTCAGGGCCAGCCGCCACTCGGTGACGAACATCATGATGAGGCATCCGATAAACTGGGTGGCGGCGCTGATGATGGTGGGCAGGCTGTTGGTCAGGCCCTGCTGGAGGGTGAACACGTCGTTGGTGATGCGGCTGAGGATGTCGCCCTGGGCGTGGGAGTTGAAATACTCCTGGGGCACCCGGTTGATCTTGGCGGACAGCTCCCGGCGCATACGGTAGGTCATTTTCAGGGTGGTGTCCGCCATGAGGTACTGCTGAAAAAAGCTGAACACCGCTCCCAGGCCGTAGATCACCGCCAGGAAGATGCCCACACGGGCCACGGCGGCCAGGTCGATGCCGGTCATGAGCCCGTCGGACATGAGGGTGGCGATCTCGCCCACCTTGTCGGGCCCGACGATGGTCATGACGGCGCCCAGGGCCGCCAGCACCAGGGCCGCGATGATCGCGCCCAGGCTGCTACGCATGTAGTCCAGCAGCCGCTTCAGGGCGCCCACGTTCAGCGGTTCACTCTTCTGTTGTCTCATTGTACGGCGCCTCCCTTCAGGCCAACTCAGCGGTGCTGAGCTGGGACATGGCGATCTCCCGGTACACCGGGCAGGACTGCATGAGCTCCTCGTGGGTGCCCATGCCCACGGCCTCGCCCCGGTCCAGGACGATGATCTCGTCGGCGTGGCGGATGGTGCTGATGCGCTGGGCCACGATGATCTTGGTGGTGCCCGCCAGCCGCTCCTCCAGCCCGGCGCGGAGCCTGGCGTCGGTGCGGTAGTCCAGGGCGGAGAAGGAGTCGTCGAAGATCAGGATCTCCGGGTCACGGGCCAGGGCACGGGCGATGGACAGCCGCTGCTTCTGGCCGCCGGAGACGTTGCGGCCCAGCTGGGCGATGTGGTGCTCCGTGCCCTCGGGCAGCTTGTCCACGAACTCCCCCGCCTGGGAGAGGGCGATGGCCCGGTCCAGGCCGTCCTGGGTGTCGGGGGCGGCGCTCTCGCCGAAGAACACGTTGTCCCGGATGGTGCCGGAGAAGAGCACCGCCTTCTGGGTCACGTAGCCCAGGCGGTCGTACAGGGCGTCGAAGGTGTAGTCCTTCACGTCCACGCCGTCCACCAGCACCTGGCCCTCCGTGGCGTCGTAAAACCGGGGGATGAGGCTCACCAGGGTGGTCTTGCCGCTGCCGGTGGCGCCGATGATGGCAAGGGTTTTCCCTTGCTCCACCTTGAAGCTGATGTGTTCCAGCTCGTTTTCAGAGGAGCCGGGGTAGCGGAAGGACACGTCCCTGAACTCCACGGTGCCCCGCTCCCCCGCGTGGTCCACCGTGCCCTCGGTGACGGCGGCCCGGCGCTCCAGCACCTCGTTGATGCGCTCGGCGGACACCTGGGCGGAGGGCAGCATCATGAAGATCATCACCAGCATCATGAAGGACATGACCACGTAGGTGGCGTAGGTGCTGAACACCAGCACGTTGCTGAACATGGTGAGCCGGGCGGCAGGGTCCCCCAGGGAGACTGCGTCCACCAGCGCCGCGCCCAGCCAGTAGATGGCCAGGGCCAGGCCGTTCATGCCCAGGCTCATGATGGGCATCATGGCGGCAAACAGCTTCTGATTCTTCATCTGGAGGTTCAGCATGTCGGTGCTGGGGCCGTCGAACTTCTGGTTCTGGTAGTCCTCGGCGTTAAAGGCGGCCGCCTTCAGGATGATGGGGAA
>CAVJBM010000030.1:4472-14947 GCA_963647775.1 Anaerovibrio sp. | reverse complement strand
GGCGGCTGCTCCCCGGTGGGCATGAAGAAGCAGTTCCCCACCGTGTTCCACGAGAGCTGCCTGGAGTTTGACACCATCTGCGTTTCCGCCGGGAAGGTGGGCTTCCAGGTGGAGGCCGCCCCGGCGGACCTCATCGCCCTGCTGCGGGCAAAGACCGCCGATCTCACCGTGGAGGAATGGCCATGAAATACGACTGGCTGGACGAATACCTCCTGGCGAAGCCGGGGGCGGAGAAGGATTTCAAGGCCGAGTGGGGCTGGCAGCGGTACACCGTGCGGGGCAAGATGTTCGCCGCCGTGTGTGCGCCGGGGCCGGAGCACAAGGTCTACGGCGGGCACGAGCTGGTGAACCTCAAGTGCGACCCGCTGCTGGCGGAGGGCTTCCGGGGCCAGTACCCGGAGGTGCTGCCCGGCTTTTATATGGACAAGCGCACCTGGGTGGCCGCCCTGCTGGACGGGGACCTGCCCGACGAGGTGCTCATGAGCCTGTGCGACCTGTCCTACAAGCTGGTGGCGGAGAAGCTGCCCAAATACGTTCAGCGGGAACTGCAAGAAAAGAAGAGCGGGGAATAAACCATGCAGGATCATATTTTTATCAAGGGCGCCCGGGAGAACAACCTGAAGAACATCGACGTGTCCATTCCGCGGGACAAGCTGGTGGTGTTCACCGGCCTGTCCGGGTCGGGCAAGTCCTCCCTGGCCTTTGACACCATCTATGCCGAGGGCCAGCGGCGGTATGTGGAGTCCCTGTCCTCCTACGCCCGGATGTTCCTGGGCCAGATGGAGAAGCCCGATGTGGACTATATCGACGGCCTCAGCCCCGCCATCTCCATCGACCAGAAGACCACCTCCAAGAACCCCCGGTCCACCGTGGGCACCGTGACGGAGATCTACGACTATCTCCGCCTGCTGTGGGCCCGGGTGGGCACCCCCCACTGCCCCATCTGCGGCAAGGAGATTAAGCAGCAGTCCATCGACCAGATCATCGACCAGGTCATGGCCCTGCCGGAGGCCACCCGCATCCAGGTGCTGGCCCCGGTGATCCGCGGCAAGAAGGGCGAGCACCAGAAGGTGTTCGAGGACGCCCGGAAGTCCGGCTACGTCCGGGTGCGGGCGGACGGCTCCCTCTACGACCTCAGCGAGGAGATCAAGCTGGACAAGAATAAAAAGCACTCCATCGAGGTGGTGGTGGACCGGCTGGTCATCCGCCCCGACATGGCCCGCCGGCTGACGGACAGCGTGGAGGTGGCCTCCAACCTGTCCGGCGGCACGGTCATCATCAACGTCACCGGGGAGGACCGGGACATCCTCTTCTCCCAGAACTACGCCTGCGAGGACTGCGGCGTGTCCATGGAGGAGCTCACCCCCCGGATGTTCTCCTTCAACAACCCCTACGGCGCCTGCCCCACCTGCACCGGCCTGGGCTCCCAGATGAAGATTGACCCCGACCTGGTGATCCCCAACAAGTCCCTGTCCATCCTGGACGGGGCCATCACCGCCTCCGGCTGGAACCACATCAAGAGCGACGGCATCTCCCGCATGTACTTCGAGGCCCTGTCCAAGAAGTACCGCTTCAGGCTGACCGACCCGGTGAAGAGCCTGTCCGACCAGGTGATGGACGTGATCCTCTACGGCACCAAGGGGGAGAAGCTGACCATCGAGTACGATCAGCCCCGGGGCAAGGGCGTGCTGTACCAGCCCTTTGAGGGCATCGTGAACAATCTGGAGCGCCGCTACCGCGAGACCCAGTCCGACGCCATGAAGCGGGAGATCGAGGAGTGCATGAGCCAGTGCCCCTGCCCCGACTGCGGCGGCCGCCGGCTGAAGAAGGAGTCCCTGGCCGTCACCGTGGGGGGCATCTCCATCCAGGACTTCTGCGACATGCCCGTGGACAAGGCCCTGGCCTTCCTGGACACCGTCACCCTCACCCCCACCCAGGCCATGATCGCCGACCGCATCCTCAAGGAGATCCGGGACCGGCTGGGCTTTCTGCGCAGCGTGGGACTGCAATATTTGACCCTCTCCCGGCAGGCGGCCACTCTCTCCGGCGGCGAGAGCCAGCGCATCCGCCTGGCCACCCAGATCGGCTCCTCCCTCATGGGGGTGCTGTATATCCTGGACGAGCCCTCCATCGGCCTGCACCAGCGGGACAACGACCTGCTGCTGGGCACCCTCAAGCGCCTGCGGGACCTGGGCAACACCCTCATCGTGGTGGAGCACGACGAGGACACCATGCGGGCCGCCGACTATATCGTGGACATCGGCCCCGGCGCCGGGGTCCACGGCGGCAATGTGGTGGCCTGCGGCACGGCGGAGGACATCATGAACACCCCCGGCTCCATCACCGGCGACTATCTGGCGGGGCGGAAAAAGGTCCCCGTGCCGGAGAGCCGCCGCCCCGGCAGCGGCAAGCTGCTGGTGGTCCGCGGTGCGTCGGAGAACAACCTGCGGCACATCGACGTGGCCTTCCCCCTGGGCACCTTCATCGCCGTCACCGGCGTGTCCGGCTCGGGCAAGTCCTCCCTGGTAAACGAGATCCTCTACAAGCGCCTGGGGGCGGAGCTCAACCGCACCAAGGCCCGCCCCGGCAGGCACGACGCCATGGAGGGCATCGAGTTCCTGGACAAGGTCATCGCCATCGACCAGTCCCCCATCGGCCGCACCCCCCGGTCCAACCCCGCCACCTACACGGGGCTGTTCAACGACATCCGGGAGCTGTTCGCCTCCACCCCCGACGCCAAGAGCCGGGGCTACGGGCCCGGCCGGTTCTCCTTCAACGTCCGCGGCGGCCGGTGCGAGGCATGCCAGGGGGACGGCCTGCTGAAGATCGAGATGCACTTCCTGCCGGACATCTACGTCCCCTGCGAGGTGTGCAAGGGCAAGCGCTACAACCGGGAGACGCTGGAGGTCCGCTACAAGGGCAAGAACATCCACGAGGTGCTGGAGATGACCGTGGACGAGGCCCTGCCCTTCTTCGAGAACCTCCCCCGCCTTTATAATAAGGTACGCACCCTGAAGGAGGTGGGCCTGGGCTACATCAAGCTGGGCCAGTCCTCCACCACCCTCTCCGGCGGCGAGGCCCAGCGGGTGAAGCTGGCCACCGAGCTGTCCAAGCAGTCCACCGGCTCCACCATCTATATCCTGGACGAGCCCACCACCGGCCTCCACACCGCCGACGTCCACCAGCTGGTGGACGTGCTCCAGCGGTTCGTGGACAAGGGCAACACCGTGGTGGTCATCGAGCACAACCTGGACGTCATCAAGACGGCGGACTATGTCATCGACCTGGGCCCCGAGGGGGGCGCCGGCGGCGGCACCCTGGTCTGTGCGGGGACTCCTGAAGAGGTGGCCGCCTGCCCGGAAAGCTACACCGGCCAATACCTGAAAAAGGTGCTGGGGCAAGTGTAAAGCCCTTGTAAAGCGGAACGGAAAAATTCTTTAAGATGGGCGGAGGGCCTTTCCCCGGCGGGGCTCCTGTGCTATACTGTTCTGGTTCCACCACTTTTTTGTCAAGAGAGAGGAGATTCCGACGATGGATCTCATGCAGTGGCTGACCGAGAGCATGGCGGGAGAGTTCCTGCTGACCATGCTGGTGTCCATGGTCCCGGTGATCGAGCTGCGGGGGGGCATCCCCTTCGGCGTGGCGGCAGGGCTGCCGGTGTGGATGGCCCTTTTGGCCGCCGTCATCGGGAATCTGATCCCGGTGCCCTTCATCATCGTATATATCCGGCGCATCTTCCAGTGGATGCGCCGCCGCCTGCCCCGCTTCGGCGGCATGATCGACAGGCTGGAGGCCAAGGCCCACCTGAAGGGCCAGAAGGTGCAGAAGTACCAGTATTTCGGCCTGGCCCTCTTTGTGGCCATCCCCCTGCCGGGCACCGGCGCGTGGACCGGCGCGCTGGCGGCGGCCTTCCTGGACATGCGCCTGCGTAAGGCATTCCCGTCCATCGTGGCGGGGGTCCTGGTGGCCGGCGTGGTGGTGAGCGCCATCACCTACGGTGTGGCCAGTATTTTCTGAGAGGAAGATCCCAATGTACTTATATCTGGTGCGCCACGGCCAGTCGGAGGGCAACGTGCTGAAGACCTTCCACGGCCAGACCGACTACCCCCTCACGGCCCTAGGCCGGGAGCAGGCGGCCCGGGCGGGGGAGAAGCTGCGGGACGTGAGCTTCTCCTACTGCCTGGCCAGCGACCTCTCCCGGGCGTGGGAGACCGCCCGTATCTGCCTGGCGGGCCGGGACATGGAGCCACTGCCGGAGCCCGCCCTGCGGGAGCAGGACGTGGGCGAGATGGAGGGCCTCACCTGGGAGGAGATGGAGGCGCGGTTCCCCGCCGTGCTGGAGCCCTATCTCACCGACTGGTGGAGCGTCTGCCCGCCGGGGGGCGAGTCCCCTGCGGCCATGACCGCCCGGGTGCGGGCCTGCCTGGACCGGGTGATCGCCCGGGGGGAGGACGCCCTGCTGGTGGCCCACAACGGCTCCCTGACCCTGATCCTGGAGATCCTGGGCCTGACCGGCCGGGACCGGCTGCTGAAGCCCGACTGGTTTTTCGCCCAGGGGGCGTACACCGCCATCCGCATCGAAAACGGGGCGGCGGAGCTGGTGTGCTTCAACCGGTGACGCGCGTCCGCCCGCCCGCATAGGATAGAGCGGGAGGCGGTGAAGATGACGCAGGTGTTTGCGGTCATGGCGGTGTTCGGAATGGCGTGCCTGGTGTGGCTGGCCTACGGCTGGCTCCTGCTGCCGGGGCGGTGCCCCGTCCGGGCGGAGGTGCTGGCGGAGGGGAGCGGCGAAGGGCTGGAGCAGACCCTGCGGGCCCTCCGGTGGCTGCGGCGCAGCGGCCTGTTCCAGGGCAGCGTGGCCATCCGGGACGACGGCCTGGACCGGGAGGGCCTGGAGCTGGCCCTGGCGCTGGCCCGCCGGGAGGGGGCCGAGTTTCTGGGCCGCCGGCCGGAGTGAACGGACATAAAAAGCAAAAGAGTGCGCCCCGCTCCGGCGGGGCGCACTCTTTTCCGCAATGGGCAAGGCCCCGCTCCGGATGCCCGGAGCGGGGCCTTGCCTGTCAGAATAAAAGGGAAACAAAAGAAAGGAGTTGTTCGGTTCAGGGGTTCACCACGTTGGCGGGGCGGCCGTCCAGGAAGGACTGCACATTGGATACGGTGCAGTCCATGATGCGCTGGCGGCTCTCCTTGGGGGCCCAGGAGATGTGGGGCGTGATGATGCAGTTCTTGGCGGCCAGCAGGGGGTTGTCCGCCCTGATGGGCTCGGTGTACACCACGTCCAGGCCGGCGGCGGCCAGCTTGCCGCTGTTGAGGGCGTCGGCCACGTCCTGCTCGTTGATGAGCTGGCCCCGGGCGTTGTTGATGAGGATGGCGCCCTCCTTCATTTTGGCGATGGAGTCCTTGTTGATGAAGCCGGTGTTCTCCGGCGTCAGGTTGCAGTGGAGGGAGATCACGTCGGCCCGGGCCAGCAGGTCCTCCAGGTCCGTGTACTCGGCAATGGCCCGGCCGCTGTCGCTGGGGTAGGGGTCGCAGGCCAGCACGGTCATGCCCAGGGCCTTGGCCACCCGCCCCTCGGCCTGGCCGATGCGGCCGAAGCCGATGATGCCCATGGTCTTGCCCTCCAGCTCGATGAGGGGGTAATCCCAGTAGCACCAGTCGGGGTTGGCGGCCCAGTTCCCCGCGTGGACGGAGGCGCTGTGGTGGCCGATGTGGTGGCAGATCTCCAGCAGCAGGGCAATGGAGAACTGACTGACGGAGGCGGTGCCGTAGGCAGGCACGTTGGACACGGAGATGCCCTTCTCCCGGGCGGCCTTGCAGTCGATCACGTTGTAGCCCGTGGCCAGCACGGCGATGTACTTGATGCTGGGGCAGGCGTCCAGGATCTTTTTGGTGATGGGGGTCTTGTTGGTGATGACGATCTCGGCGTCGCCGATGCGCTCGATGGCGGCGTTCTCGTCGGTGAGGGGGGTGCGGTCATAGACCGTCAGGTCGCCCAGCTGGGCCAGGGCGTCCCAGCTGAGGTCGCCGGGGTTTTCGGTGTAGCCGTCCAGGATCACGATCTTCATGGCTCAGTCCTCCAGCAGGGCCCAGGCCCGGTTCAGCACCCGCTTGGTGTTGGCCAGCACGATGTCCTCGCCCTCGCCGGGGCGCAGGGTGACCTCCATGGACAGCACGTAGGGCTCCTCGGCGTTGAAGAAGCCCTCCTCCTTCAGCACCCGCAGGTAATCCAGCAGCTCGGGGGTGTCGTTGGCGCTCTCGGGATAGCCGAAGCGGGGGTGGAGGTCACCGTAGCCGTCGCAGCCGGGCTTCACCACGGCGTTGCCGAAATGGAAGTGGGTGATGTAGGGCCGCAGGGTGCGCACCACGAAGCGGCTGGTCTCATAGGTGGTGGGGAAGTGGGACAGATCCACCAGCAGGCCGAAGTTGTGGTGGGTGGTGCGCATGTCGGCGGCGAAGCGGGCGGCGTAGGGGGCGGGGCCGATGAGAGCGGCCTTGTCCATGTCGAAGTCAAAGACCTCCAGCTCCACGCTCATGCCTTTGGCGGCGGCATAGCCGCACACGGCGCGGGTGGTCTTCAGCAGCTGCTGATAGGCCTGCTCCTGGGTGGCCTTCTCCCACTTGCCGGCCAGGAAGGCGATGCCCCTGGCGCCCAGGTACTCGGCCTCGTCCACGGCCTCCAGCAGGGTGGCCTCGGCCTTCAGCCGCTCGGCCTCGTCGATGGCGTTGGGGTTCAGCTTGGGCCCCAGCAGCCGGGGCTGGGCGCCGTAGCACACCTTCAGGTGGCTCTGGTCCAGCAGCTTCCTGGCCTCCTCATTGCGCGCGCCGTAGCCCTTGACCTCGATGGCGTCAAAAAAATCGTCCCGGGCAATGGCCTTCAGAGAGTCCATGGGGTCCCGGTTGGGGTAGCTCATCCACTGGATGGTGCCCACCTGAAAATACTTGTGGATCGAGTCTTTCATCGGATCAGCTTCCTTTCAGATGCGAATTGTAATACAACTTTATGCTTGGATTATAGTGCGGCATATGGAACTTGTCAATATTTTTTTCTGTGGTCTTGCGTTTTTGTGCAACTGGTGCTATCATGTGGGCAAATCAAGGGAAAGAAAGGTAATACAATAATGAAATTTCTGTTTGCGCCTGACTCCTTTAAGGGCTCCCTGAGCGCCCGGCGGATCACCGAACTGCTGGAACAGGAGGCCCGCCGGGCCTTCCCGGACTGCGAGACCGCCGCCCTCCCCATGGCGGACGGCGGCGAGGGGACCATGGAGATCCTGACAGACATCTGCCGGGGCCGAAGGGTGCCGGTGACCGTCCGCGGCCCCCTGAACGAGCGGAGGGAGAGCGGCTATGCCATCCTGGAGGACGGCTCGGCCCTCATCGAGATGGCGGCGGCCTCCGGCCTGCCCATGGTGCCGCCGGAGCGGCGGGACCCGGAGCGCACCACCACCTACGGCACCGGCGAGCTCATCGCCGCCGCCCTGGACGCGGGCTGCCGCCGGCTGGTGATCGGCGTGGGCGGCAGCGCCACCAACGACGGCGGCATGGGGGCCGCCGCGGCCCTGGGCGTCCGCTTTCTGGATGGGGACGGCAGGGAGCTGCCTCCGGTGGGGGGGAGTCTGGGCCGCGTCGCGCGGATCGACTGCACCGGCCTGCACCCCGCTGCGCGGGAGGCCCGCTTCACCGTCATGTGCGACGTGGACGTGCCCCTGGTGGGGCCCAACGGGGCCACTTATATGTTCGGCCCCCAGAAGGGCGGCCGGCCGGAGCAGCTGGCCCGGCTGGAGGCGGGGATGGAGCACTACTGCGCCATCCTGGCCCGGGACGTGGGCAGGGACCCCGCCCATCTGCCCGGCGGCGGGGCCGCCGGCGGCCTGGCGGCGGGGCTGATGGTCTTTCTGGGGGCGCGGCTGTGCTCCGGCATCGAGACCGTGCTGGAGCTGAGCCGCTTTGAGCAGCGGCTGGAGGGGGTGGACCTGGTGATCACCGGCGAGGGCCGGGTGGACGGCCAGTCCGCCCACGGCAAGGTGCTCTATGGCGTGGGCACCGCCTGCCTGCGCCGGGGGGTGCCCGCCATCGCCATCGCCGGCAGCCTGGGCCAGGGGGCGGAGGAGGTGGCGGCCTGCGGCATCCAGGCGGCCTACCCCATCGTGGACCGGCCCATGGACATCGGCTATGCCATCGCCCACGCGGAGGAGCTCTTCTCCGCCGCCGCCGCCCGGGTATTCCGCGCCCTGAAGCTGGGCACGGAGCTGGGCCGCCGCTGAATTTTGGGAGAAATGCGCCCGCGCCGACCGTCGAAACAGCGGTCGGGGCGGGCTTTTTTGTGAAAAGATATACGAAAGGTAGTACAACCGCAGGCGCGAGAAACGAGGGCCGCGGCCGGGATATTTTCCCGTGGAATTGTGCATATAGTCTAAAAACGCGGAAAAATTATCGTAAATAAATGACAATTTACAAAGGGCGGCGTCTGGAGTATTCTAAAGCTGTAATACAACTTTGGAAAAACCGGACCGATCATTCCGCCCCGGCGCGGAAAACCGAACGCGAAAGGAAGAGATATCCAAATGGCATTGTCTGAAAAGAGAGCGGCCGAGCTGACCCGGCTGTGCCGCCGCTTCCGGATCGACGTGCTCACCGCCATCCACAAGGTGCAGACGGGCCACCCCGGCGGCAGCCTGTCCGTCTGCGAGATCCTCACGGTGCTCACCCAGGAGCACATGAACCTGGCCAGCCCGGAGGACCCCGCCCGCGACCGCCTGGTGCTGTCCAAGGGGCACGCGGCCCCCATGCTCTACCGCTGCCTGATCGAGAAGGGCTTCCTGCCGGCGGACAGCATGGGCACCCTGCGCCAGACGGGCAGCCTGCTCCAGGGCCACCCCTCCATGCACACCCCGGGCATCGAGATGCCCGCCGGCCCCCTGGGCCTGGGCCTGGGCGCCGCCCAGGGCATGGCGCTGGCGCTGCGGCTCCAGGGCAGTCCCGCCCGCTGCTACGCGGTGCTGGGCGACGGCGAGCTGAACGAGGGCTGCATCTGGGAGAGCGCCATGTCCGCCCCCAAGTTCGGCCTGGACAATCTGTGCGCCATCGTGGACTACAACAAGGTCCAGCTGGACGGCACTACCGACCAGGTGATGCCCCTGCGGGATCTGGAGGCCAAGTGGCGCGCCTTCGGCTGGAACGTCCTGCGCTGCGACGGCCACGACGTGGCCGCCCTGGACGCCGCCCTGGACGCGGCGGAGCAGACCAAGGGCGTGCCCACCGTGATCCTGGCCGACACGGTGAAGGGCAAGGGCGTGTCCTTTATGGAGGGCAAGTCCGCCTGGCACGGCAAGGCCATCGATGACGAAAGCTACGCCATCGCCATGAAAGAGCTGGGAGGTGTGCAGTAATGGGCAAGACGATCCGTGACGTGTACGGCGAGGCGCTCACCGCCCTGGCCGACACCAATGACAAGCTGGTGGTGCTGGACGCGGACGTGTCCGGCTCCACCAAGAGCGGCACCTTCGGCAAGGCCCACCCCGAGCGGTTCTTCAACATGGGCATCGCCGAGAGCAACATGGTGGCCACCGCCGCCGGCATGGCCGCCGCGGGGCTGACCCCCTTTGTGAACACCTTCGCCGTGTTCCTGGGCACCGTGGGCCTGCTGGCCACCCGGGGCCAGGTGTGCTACGGTGACCTGAATGTGAAGCTGGCCGGCGCCTACTGCGGCCTGTCCGACGCCTATGACGGCGCCACCCACCACGCCTGCGAGGACATGGCCGCCATGCGCGTCCTGCCCAACATGAAGGTGCTGGTCCCTTCCGACGCCGCCTCCACCGGAGCCCTGGTGAAGCTGGCCGCCCAGGTGTCCGGCCCCGCCTACCTCCGCCTGTCCCGGGACGAGTACCCCGACCTCTACGGCGCGGACGAGTCCTTTGAACTGGGCGGCAGCCATGTGGTCCGCCAGGGCGCCGACGCCACCGTGCTGGCCTGCGGCATCCTGGTCCACAAGGCCCTGGAGGCCGCCGAGCTGCTGGCCGGGGAGGGCATCAGTCTCCGGGTGGTGGACCTCTACAGCGTGAAGCCCATCGACGAGGAGCAGATCCTCCGCTGCGCCGAAGAGACCGGCGCCATCGTGTGCGCCGAGGAGCACAGCGTCATCGGCGGCCTGGGCAGCGCCGCGGCCCAGGTGCTGTGCCGGGCCGGGAAGGCCGTCCCCACCGAGTTCGTCGGCGTGCAGGACGTGTTCACCGAGTCGGGCGCTTACACTGAACTGCTCCGCAAGTACGGGCTGGACGCCCAGGCCGTGGCCGCCGCCGTCCGCCGCGCGGTGGAGCGCAAGAAGGGAGCGTGAGGGCGATGCTGGCTGCAAAGGTCATGGCCCCCTACAAGATCGAATGTGTGGAGCTGCCGGAGCCCCAGGTGGAGCCCGGCAAGGTCCTGCTGGAAAACCAATACTTGGGCGTGTGCGCCTCCGATCAGCAGATCTATCACGG
>CAVJBM010000030.1:0-4462 GCA_963647775.1 Anaerovibrio sp. | reverse complement strand
CACGGCAAGCACCGCTGCGCCACCTTCCCCTTGATCATGGGGCACGAGGTGTCCGCCCGTGTGGCGGCGGTGGGCGCGGGCGTCACCGATTTCAAGGTGGGCGACCGGGTGGTGGTGCAGCCCCAGCTGGTGTGCGGCAAGTGCTACCCCTGCTCCATCGGCCGCTTCAACGTGTGCGAGGAGCTGCGGGTCATCGGCGTCTACACCGACGGCTGCGCCTGCGAGTACTATCAGATCGACCCCTGGAATCTCCACAAGCTGCCCGATAACGTGTCCTATCTGGACGCCGCCCTGGTGGAGCCCCTGGCCGTCGGCATGGGCGCGGCCCACCGGGCCGGGGACCTGAAGGGGGCCAACGTGGCGGTCATCGGCGCGGGCATCATCGGCAACTTCGCCGCCCAGTGCTGCGCCGCCATGGGGGCGGAGAAGGTCATCATCTCCGACATCATCCCCCACAAGCTGAAGGTGGCCGAGGCCTGCGGCCTGGTGCCCGTGGATGCCTCCAAGACCACCCTGAAGGAGGCCGTCTCCAAGGAGTTCGGCGACTTCCGCAAGGCGGACGTCATCATCGACTGCGCCGCCTCCAAGGGCAGCTTCGCCACCGTGATGGAGACCGCCCGCAAGAGCTCCAAGGTCATCTTCACCGGCAACTACAAGGACGTGGTGGAGTTCGACGTTCCCACCATCCAGCGCAGCGAGATATCCCTCATCGGCCACATGATGTACGTGAAGGAGGACTTTGCCGAGTCCATCCGCTGCCTGAGCGAGGGCCTCATCCACACCGAGGGCCTCATCACCCAGCATTTCCCCCTCAGCGACTATGCCAAGGCGTTCGAGTACGCGGACGCCGACCCGGCCAAGACCATCAAGATGATGATCGACATCCGGGCGTAACTCTGTTGTCTTCCGCGGCGCGGCCGCGGACAAAAAAGTATCATAAAAACACAGGAGGAAATCGTATGAAAAAACTGATCGCGCTCTTGCTGGCCATGGCATTGGCCTGCGGGCTGCTGGCCGGCTGCAGCGGCAGCAAGGACCCCCAGCCTTCCAACGACCCCACCCCCAGCGCCACCACCCCCGCCCAGACCGGCGAGCCTACTCAGCAGCCTGCGGCCGGCGAGCCTGACGGCATCGTGCCCGGCACCGTGATCAATGTTGCTTGGGACTCTGATAAGCAGACCCATCTGCCTTATACCAGCGATTCCCACGGCACATTGTACATGATGCTTTACGATACCCTGTTCCAGAACAACGACGGTGTGGTCTCCGGCCTGATCGCCAAGGACTGGACCATTTCTGAGGACGGGATGCAGTATGTGATTAACATCTGGGACAACATCGACTACTGCATGAAGGACGGCACCAAGGGCGCTCATCTGAACGCCGACAAGGTGGTCCGCTCTCTCGCGCTGACCGAGAAGTACATGTCCAACTATTTTACGAATATTGCCTCCTATGAAGCAACCGGCGAGTACCAGATCACCGTGACCTTCTCCGCGCCCTACCCCGACTTCCAGGTCCAGTTCAGCTCCATGTTCACCGGTATCGTGGACCCCGACCTGGTGGCCCAGTACGGCGAGGAGAGCAATGACGCCGCCGTGGGCACCGGTCCGTACTACCTGGCTGAGTATGTGGGCTCCACCAGCTTCACCTTCAAGGCCAACCCCTATTATTGGGATGCGGAGCGCTGTGCCCATATCGAGACCGTCAATGCCCTGATCATCTCCGAGGACGCGACCCGTCAGATGGCCCTGCGCTCCGGCGATGTGGACTGGATCGAGGTCTCCGACGTTCTGGTCATGGAATCCCTGACTGCCAGCGGCGAGTTCAGCGCCTGCGAGAGCCAGGGCGCGTTCAACCCCCTGTACTTCAACTGCAACCGCGCGCCCTTCAATGACGAGCGGGTCCGCCGCGGCCTGGGTCTGCTGATCGACTCTCAGGAGCTGGTGAACGTCGCCTACGGCGGCGAGGGCGACGTCTGGGACGGCCTGTGGCAGGAAAAGTGCATCACTTACAAGAAGTATGACGATTTCAACAAGTGCGACCCCGACGAGGGCTTGAAGCTGCTGTCCGAGGCCGGCGTTGACCCCAACACCCTGGTGATCAACACCATCGGCAGCTATCTGGACGCCAACTATCTGCCCGCCCTCCAGGCTCAGCTGGCCAAGTACGGTATTACCCTGAACTTTGAGATCTATGAGGTGGGCACCTTTATCCAGAGCATCAGCCAGGGCAACTACGACGTGATCGCCTGGTTCGGCATCTGCGATCCCGCCGCGCCCTATCAGACCTACCTGAACATGTTCAGCGCCAACGGCTTCTACCGTCCGCTCCAGATCGACCAGACCTATCCTGAAATCTGGGCCCAGATCCAGGACATCCTGGCTGAGGCCGGCCAGTGCACCACCATCGAGGAGCAGGCCGTGGTTCTTCAGCAGATCGACGAACTGCTGGTGGCCAACTGCATCGTCACCCACAATGTGGGCGGCCGTGAGTGGAAGGTCTACAACTCCAAGCTGCAGAACATGCAGAGCGAGGCGAAGTACGCGTTCACCGAACTGAACGAACTCTACTGGGCGGAGTGAGATCCGATCCCACAGAGCGCAAACGGTAAATTATAAGGTGAGAAATGCGGGGGGAGCGTAGGCTCCCCCCGCGGGGCAGGATGGAAATCCTGTGCCCAGGCGCATTTTCCAAAAGGGGTGTTCCATACTTGCTGAAATATATCATCAAACGACTGATCTTCGTCCCCATTATGGTGGTTGCGACTACCTTTGTGATCTTCGCGCTGATCAACATGACCAAGGACGACCCGGCCCTTCAGATGCTCCCTACCAACTACACCCAGGAGCAGCTGGAAGAAAAGCATGCGGAACTCGGGCTGGACAAGCCCTTTCTCATCCGCTATGTGAACTGGCTGGTGAACGCGGTCCAGGGCGATTTTGGGATTTCCTATTCGCAGAAGATCCCCGTGTCGGACGCCATTGCCGGCAAGGTGGGCGTCAGCATCCGCCTGGCCCTGTACGCCACGCTGGCCATTATTATTCTGGGCATACCCATCGGTGTGCTCTGCGCGGTCAAGCAGTACCGCGCCTTTGACTCGATCATGAACATAACAGCCAAGTTTCTGTCCGCGTTCCCGGAGTTCTGGATGGCCATTATGCTGATGCTGCTCTTCGCGGTGAAGCTGAAGTGGTTCCCGATCTTCGGCATGAAGGCCGGCGTGAAGAGCTGGGTCCTGCCCATCATCGCACTGGTGCTGCCCAATCTGGGCGGCTACGTGCGGCAGGCCCGCAGTTCCATGCTGGACTGCATCCGGCAGGACTATGTGCGCACCGCCCGCAGCAAGGGCGCCCGTGAGTCCCAGGTGATCTTCAAGGATGCTCTGCGGCCGGCCCTGCTGCCCATCGTCACCTCCACCGGTATGCGCTTTGCCTCCCTCCTGGGCGGCGCCACCGTGGTGGAGTCCTGCTTTGCCTTCCCCGGCCTCGGCAGCCTGCTGATCGACGCCATCGCGGTGAAGGACATCAACCTGACCATGGCGGGCTGTGCGATCCTGGCGTTTGCCTATATTTTAATGATGCTGGTGGTGGATCTGGCCTATGCCGTCATCGACCCCCGCATCAAGAGCACCTTCCTGAAGGGCTCTGCAAAGAAAAAGAAGAAGCCGGAGAAGAAAGCGGAGGAGGTGGCGTAAATGGCCCAGCAAAGACTCAAAAAGAACTCGCCGGCCCGCGACAGCTGGCGCCGCCTGCTCCACCGCCCTTCCGGTGTGATCAGCCTGGCGGTCATTGTCATCATCCTGCTGATCGCCATTTTTGCCGACCTGATTGTGCCCTATTCCGAGGCCATCACCCCGGTGGGCGGCGTGGCGAAGCTGCTCAAGCCCAGCGCAGAGCACTGGTTCGGCACGGACTACTATGGCCGGGACCTCTTTGCCCGTGTCATCCACGGCACCCGGATCGACATTCTGATGAGCGTCTCGGCTACACTTGTCTCAGTTACGCTGGGCACCACGCTGGCATGTCTCTGCGCCCACTTCGGCGGCAAGGTGGACTCGGTCATCATGCGGATCGCGGACGTGCTGTCCTCCATTCCCGGGCTGGTCATGGCCCTGGCCATCTGCGCAGGCATCGGCCGCGGCATGTGGCAGCTGATCGTGGCCATGATCCTGGGCACGGTGTCCATCCATGTGCGTATGCTGCGCAGCGCGGCCCTCGGCGTGGGCAGTATGGAGTATGTGGAATCCGCCCGCGCCCTGGGTGCCCGGACAGGTTTCATCCTGCGCAAGCACTATCTGCACAACATCGTCAGCGTTCTGCTGATCCAGCTGACCCAGAATATCTCTATCAACATCACCATCGGCGCGACGCTGAGCTTCATCGGCCTGGGCGTCAAGAGTCCGACGCCGGAGTGGGGTATGCTTTTGAGCGAGGGCATGGACTACCTGATGATCAACCCC
>CAVJBM010000029.1:0-2728 GCA_963647775.1 Anaerovibrio sp. | reverse complement strand
CATCCGCTCCATGGCCTCCGCCCCGTCGTCCGCCCCCAGGGAGCGGGCATACAGATGGCCGAAGTCCACGCAGGGGATGAGCCGTTCATCCGCGCCGCACAGCTCCAGCACCTCGTCCAGGTCCCCCAGCTGATTGATCTTGCCCATGGTCTCCGGGCAGAGGGCGATGTGGCCAAAGCCCGCGTCGTCGCAGGCGGCCAGCACCGCTTTGATGGACGGCAGGGCGATGTCCATGGCCTCCCGCCGGGTGCGGCCCATGAGAGCCCCGGAGTGGACCACCACCCGCTCCGCCCCCATCCAGCTGGCGGCGAGACAGGCGGAGGTGATGTACCCGATGGTCTTTTGCAGGCTCTCCGGGTCGGGGTTGGCCAGATTGATGAAGTAGGGCGCGTGGAGGGAGAGGGCGATGCCCTCCTCCGCCGCGGCCTGGCCGATCTGCCGGGCGGTGGCCTCCCCCACGCTGACCCCCTTGCCGCACTGGTACTCGTAGCAGTCCAGCCCCAGCTGCCGCAGCCACTGGGGCGCCTTGACAGAGCTCTTGTAGGGGAAGTCGGCGGCGTTGCCCGCCGGGCCGAACCGGGCGCTCATGGCTGCCCTCCCGGCAGGGTGCGCTCCATCAGGGCATACCGCTCGTCCCCCGCGCCCTCGGAAAAGCCGCAGGCCCGGTGGGCCGCCAGGGACGCCACGTTCCGCCGGTTCACGTGGGAGTACACCCGCGTCCCCGCCGGCAGCAGCCCCAGCACCGCTGAAATGAGGTCTTTCGCGCAGCCCCGCCGCCGGCTGTCCGGCCGGGTCTCCAGCGCCTCCAGCAGCAGGCCGTCCTCGTGCTCCTCCAGCCGCAGGGCGGCCAGATACCGGCCGTCCTCCGCCCAGATGTAATAGCTTCCGCGGGCCGTACCGAAGAAATCGTCCCGCAGATAGGTCTCAAACCTCTGCTCCGCCAGCGCCCGCTGCCGCTCCGGCGGCTCGTCAGGCCAGAAGTACGCGCCGTTCTCCCCGCTGCTCTCGCGGTAGACCTCCATGAGGGCCGGAAAGTCCAGCGCCGCCATGCGCTCCGCCCGGATCAGCATAGGCCCCTCCTCCCCGACGCCCAGCGGAAGGGCAGCTCCGCCGCGTAGCGCACATAGCGCCCCGGGTTGCCCGCCAGGCGGATGGGCTTCACCAGAATGGTGGTGACCCCCGCCCGGTTGCCGCCCACGGTGTCGGTGAAGATCTGGTCGCCAATGATGGCGGTCTGCTCCGGCCCGGCCCCCACCTCCTCCATGACGGAGAAGAAGGTCCCGGTCCCCGGCTTGCCGGAGCGCTTGCGGAAGGGCACCCCCAGGGCGGCGGCGAACACGTCCACCCGGTCGGGCTTGCGGCTGTTGGAGAGGATGTACAGCGTCACCCCCGCCGCCGCCAGCTGGTCCCGCCAGCGGCACACCGCCGGGTCGGGCTCCCGCTGGCCGTAGGGGGCCAGGGTATTGTCCAGGTCCGCCAGCAACAGGGTGATCCCTCTGCGCCGCAGGGCCTCCCCCGTCACGTCAAAGATCGTATCCACGGAAAAATCCGCCCGAAAAATGGCCATGCTCCACCTTCTATCCCGCGCCGGGGGCGCATATACTCGTAGTAACGATATAGTGTACCACATTTTTTTGCCGCTCACAAGGGGGAACTCACATGGAACTGCTGCTGGCCCTGCCTGTGGGACACGCTGTGCCCCAGGGCTGCCCGGTGACCGCCGCCCACATGGCCTACCGAGTGGGGCCCGGGCCGAGGCTGCTGGGCATCCGCCTGCCGGAGGGCCCCCTGGGCGGGCTGATGTATCTGGACTGCGCCGGGTTCGAGGGGGGCGGGGACTGCGCCCCCTGCGCCAGCCAGATCCTGGGGGAGTGCCGCCGGCGGGAGTTCCGGGGCATCGTGTGCGATTTTGAGGGCGCTCCCCCGCCCTGCCTGGCGGAGCTGGTGTCCGCCCTGGACCGGGGCTGCGCCAAGGAGGGCTGGACCCTCCTGGTGCCGGAGACCTACGCCCCCCACGCGCCGTCTGCCCTAGTGCTGGTGTCCTCCGCCGTCACCTCCGGCAGCCTGGAGCGGCGGCTGCGCGCCGCCCGGGAGCGCTGGGGGGCCGCCCGTCCGGTGCTGGCGGCGGAGTGGCTGCGGGAGGACTTTCTCCTCCCCGCCGAGGGCCGGGGCGAGCCCGTCAGCCAGGCGGCGCTGAATGAGCAGATCCGCCGGCTCCAGCCCGCCATTTTCTTCGACCGGGGCATGTGCGCCCACTACTACACCTACATGGCCCCCGGCGGGCAGGCCCACTTCGTGCTGTTCGACACGGCGCGCTCCCTCCGGGCCAAGCTGGCCGCCGCCCGGCAACTGGAGCTGCCCGCCGTCCTGCTGGCGGAGCCCGAGGTGGGCCCCTGCCTGCACGAGGTGCTGGAGGGCGGGTGAGAACGATAGTTTATAATTGAGAAATGACAGAAGGGGATGCAGATGCACCTCAGAATGGCAGAACAGACGGTGGAATTTCCAGTGGGCCGGGAAACCCGGCCCCTACAAGCCGAAACAACCACCGCACCAGGCGCATAACCGAACGTGGTACAGGCCCAAATATACACCTGTACGAAGCGGACGCGGGGGCGACGCTGGTCAATGCGTCCTTGCGCGCCGGTGATAGACGGTTGCATAAAAGGACCAGCGGCGGGGTTTTTCAAGGGGCGGCAGCCCCTTGAACGGCTTTTCCGCCCGCTTTTGG
>CAVJBM010000028.1:0-8156 GCA_963647775.1 Anaerovibrio sp. | reverse complement strand
AGCCGTTGGTCAGACGCACACGGGCGATCTTACGCAGAGCGGAGTTCGGCTTCTTCGGGGTGGAAGTACGAACAGCAGTGCAGACGCCGCGCTTCTGAGGGGAGGGCAGGTCGGTCTCCTTGTTCTTCAGGGTGTTCAGACCATGCTGCATGGCGGGGGAGGTGGACTTGTAGGTCACCTTCTCGCGACCCTTGCGCACCAGTTGGTTAAAAGTAGGCATGATGTTCCTCCTTTCAATAGATATATATTTTAACGAATCATCCTGGGATTATTCGCTAAAACCGGAAAAATTCACACGGAGGCGGCCACGGCGGCCCCCACGGCGATCTGGCAGGCCCGGCCCAGCTCACGCATGTGCTCGGTCCACACCACGGGGACGTTCTGTTCGCCGGCCAGCCGCTCCAGCGGCTCGGTCAGGGCGGGGTCGGCGTCGCGGGCCAGGAAAACGGCCTTGGCGCGCCCGTCGTTCAGCGCCCGGCGGGTCTGCTTGGCGCCGACCACTTTATTGCCTTGTTCCAGTTGGGTCAGCACGGCAGAGACCTCCTTTTAGACATATCAGCGCAATTTGGAATTATAGCATAGCCGGCAAGCGCCGTCAAGCGGTTTTGGGGGTTATTTTACGGATATTTTGCTCCATCCCTTGCAAAACGCCGCGGAGGGCTTTATAATGTAGGCGAAATTTCAGCCAACGGAGGTTTTTCATATGGCTTTGGACATGCAGTGGTTCGACGAGATGGAGGCCCGCATCCCCCACGGGAAGGTGCGCACCCGCTTCGCCCCCTCCCCCACCGGGTACATGCACGTGGGCAACCTGCGCACCGCGCTCTACACCTGGCTCATCGCCCGCAACGCCGGGGGCACCTTCATTCTCCGCATCGAGGACACCGATCAGGGCCGGCTGGTGGAGGGCGCCACCGACGTGATCTACCGCACCATGGAGGAGTGCCGCCTGGGCCACGACGAGGGGCCCGACGTGGGCGGCCCCGTGGGGCCCTACATCCAGTCTCAGCGGCGGGACCTGTACGGCAGGTACGCCAAGCTGCTGGTGGAGCGGGGCCACGCCTACTACTGCTTCTGCGAGAAGGCGGAGAGCGAGGAGGATTCCGGTGAGTTCGACCGGGGAGACGACCCCTGCCGGGACCTCTCCCCCGCCCAGGTGGAGGAGAAACTGGCCGCCGGCCTGCCCTACGTCATCCGCCAGCGCATCCCCCGGGAGGGCACCACCACCTTCCACGACATCTCCTTCGGCGACATCACCGTGCCCAACAAGGATCTGGACGACCAGGTGCTGCTGAAGCGGGACGGCCTGCCCACCTATAACTTCGCCAACGTGGTGGACGACCACCTGATGGGCATCACCCACGTGGTGCGGGGCAGCGAGTACCTCTCCTCCGCCCCCAAGTACAACCTGCTGTACCAGGGCTTCGGCTGGGAGGTGCCCACCTACGTCCACTGCTCCCCCGTCATGCGGGACGCCCAGCACAAGATGTCCAAGCGCCACGGCGACCCCTCCTACGAGGATCTGAAGGCCCAGGGCTACCTCACCGACGCCATTCTGAACTACGTGGCCCTGCTGGGCTGGTCCCCCAAGGGGGAGAAGTCCGAGCAGGAGTTCTTCACGCTGGACGAGCTGGCAGCCGCCTTCGATCTGGCAGGCATCTCCAAGTCCCCCGCCATCTTCGACATTGACAAGCTGACCTACTTCAACGCCCACTACCTGCGCACCATGGCCCCCGAGGACTTCGCCAAGGCGGCTGAGCCCTACATCCGGCAGACTGTGAAGGACCCCGCCTACGATGCGGCAGAGATCGCAGCCCTGCTGCAGGCCCGGTGCGAAAAGCTCACCGACATCCCCGAGAAGGTGGACTTCTTTGACACCCTGCCCGAGTACGGCGCGGACCTGTACACCAACAAGAAGTCCAAGACCGACTCCGCCGTGTCTTTGAACATGCTGGAGAAGACCCGGCCCGTGCTGGCCGCCCTGCCCAGCTGGGATCAGGACAGCATTCACGACGCGCTGGTAGGGCTGGCCGAGGAGCTGGGCGTGAAGAACGCCACCCTCATGTGGCCCCTGCGCATCGCCGTGGCCGGCAAGGCCGTCACCCCCGGCGGCGCGGTGGAGCTGTGCCGCATCCTTGGTAAGGATGAGGTACTGCGCCGCATGGACCTCGGCATGGAAAAGCTGAAATAAGCCCGTTTGAAAGGGCCCCGCCGGTCTCCCGGCGGGGCCCTTCTGCGTTCAGTTGCGGGAGCACTTCTCCGCGTCGATGGACAGCACCACCATCAGCGCCCGCAGGGCGTCGGCGGGGTCGGCCACGTCGATGACGTAGGTGTCTGTCCAGTGGAAGAGCTCTTTGGAGATGACCGCCACCTCCCGGCCGGAGCCGTCGGTAATGGTGTAGTCCCACTCCATGAACTCCCCCTCGATGTCCCAGCCGAACTCGTCGATATGATAGATGGGGCGGAAGAAGGCGAACTCCTTCCGCAGGGTGCCCACCAGCACATCCTCCTCGTACAGCTCGAACTTGGGCATAAGGGTGAGCACCTTCTGCTGGACGGTGCCGATGTGATACCCCTCCGGGTCCAGGATGTGCAGGCAGTGGCCCCAGCTCAGCTGGCCCTCCACGGTGTAGAGGACGCCCTCGTCCTCGCCGTAGATGTCGTAGCTGTCGAACCAGGAAAAGAATCTCTGCTTGAACAGCAGCTTCATGGCATTTTCTCCTTTACCGCTCCCGCATGGGGGTCTCCAGCAGCTTGTCCAGGTGGTCCGCCCGGCTCTGCCACAGGGCGCCGTCCGTGCCGTTGGAGGTCAGGGCCAGATGCTCCTCCTCCCAGGCGGCCAGGGCGGCGGTGAACTTCACCGCCCCCACCAGGTTCAGGTGGAGGTCGTCGTAGAAGTCCACGGCCCTGTCCAGACCGATGGCGTCAAAGCGGTCCTCCCGGTTGAAATCCACCACGAAGGCCCCCTCCAGCTCCGCCAGGCGGGCCTGGAGGGCCTCCATCTCCTCCGCCGGCATACGGCCCACCACCGGCGTCACGTAAAACACCGGGGTGATGCCCCGCTGGCGGCATAGGGCCCATATCTTCTCCAGAAAGCCGTAATTGCGCTCGATATTCTCCCAGTCCGGCTTCACGTTCCGGGTGTAGAAATCCCCCGCCGGGCGGTACTGATTCAGATAGGTGTAGCCCGCCTTCAGGTCCGGCCCGTAGCCGCCCAGAGCATAGCGGAAATCGTCCCCGGTCACTTCCTTCCAGCGGTCGTGATAGAACACCAGGGGGAACAGCAGGCCGGCGCGCAGCTCGGGCTCCGCCTCCCGGAGGGTGGCCTCCAGCCGGGCGCGGCCCCAGGGCATCATGCCCACGTTGATCTTGGTGAAGCTGGTATACCGGGGGTAGAACAGCCCGGTGATCTCCACGAACACCACCTGGGGCGACTGGGTCTTGAGGCATTCTTCCAAGTAGTAGCAGCTCATGGGGAGGGTCTGCTCGCCGCCGGCCATGACGTAGGCGCTGAGCCCCGTCTCCCGCCAGAACTCCGCGGGGACCACGTCGCAGTAGGCCAGGGAGCTACCCAGCACCAGGGCGTCCACGGACTGCTCCGGCTCGGCCAGGTAGTGGCCCCAGGTGGAGCCGTAGCTGTGCCGCTTCGGGGTGAGCAGCGCCGTGAGCAGGAGCAGGAGCCCCGCCAGCAGCACCAGCGAGATCCCCAGGGCCAGCCACTCCCGCTTCAGCTTGGAACGCTGTTTTGTTTCCATGGGCCGCCCTCCTTAAAACCGGAAATAGACGAATTCCTGGGCGTCGTACCCGGCGCCGTAGGCGCCGAACACCAGGGCCGCCAGCACCAGGGCCAGGCACACGGCGTACCGGGGGGCCACCGCGGCACACAGCCGCTCCGGGATGAGGCGGCGGCGGTCCAGCAGGTCGAAGAGGAACAGCAGGATCACCCCGACCCCCACCACCAGCAGCCACGACCGGCCGATGCCCAGAGCCACCAGGTCGGGCAGGACGAAGCCGCCCGTCGCCGTGAAGATGCGGCGGAGGATCTCCAGCGCCTGGGTCATGCTCTCCGCCCGGAAGAACACCCACGCCGCTGTGGACAGCAGAAAGACGATGACCGTCTGCACCACCCGCAGCAGCAGGCAGTCCTCCCCCAGCCGGAGGGCCTTATGGAGCCCCCGGCGCAGGGGCGACAGAGCGTCCCCGACGATCTGGTACAGGCCGTTGAGCACGCCCCACACCACAAAGGTCAGGGCCGCGCCGTGCCACAGGCCGCTGAGGGCAAAGACGATGAGCAGGTTCAGCCAGGTGCGGGCCCGCCCCTTCCGGCTGCCGCCCAGGGGAAAATAGAGGTAGTCCCGGAACCAGGAGGACAGGGAGATGTGCCACCGCCGCCAGAAGTCCTTGATGCTGCGGCTGAAATAGGGGGAGTCGAAATTCTCCGCCAGGGTGATCCCCAGCAGCCGGGCGGAGCCGATTGCCATGTCGGAATAGGCAGAGAAGTCGCAGTAAATTTGCAGGCTGTAGGCCAGGGCCGCCGCCAGCAGCTGCGCGCCGGTGCACTGGTCGTGGACGGCGAAGGCGGCGTTCACCAGGATGGCCAGCCGGTCGGCCAGCACCATCTTCTTGCACAGGCCGATGAGGAAGCGCAGACTGCCCCGCTGCCAGTCCTCCAGGCTGGCCCGGCGGCGCTGCTCCAGCTGGGGCAGCAGGTGGTCCGCCCGCTCGATGGGGCCGGACAGGATGGCCGGGAAGAAGGCCACGAACAGGGCGAAGCGCACGATGCTCCGCTCTGCCGGGCGCTTGCCCCGGTACACGTCCATCAGGCTGCCGCACACCGTGAAGGTGTAAAAGGACACGCCGGCGGGCATCAGCAGGGACAGGGGCCCCCCCGGCGTGCGGCCCAGGAGCAGGTCCACGAGGGAGATGGAGAAGTTCAGATACTTGAACAGGAACAGCACGCCCAGATCCAGGCACAGGCCCAGGACCAGCCAGAGCTTTTTCCGGGCCGGGCGGTCCTCCATGGCGCGGGCCAGGGCGTAGTTCCACGCCGTGGCCGCCAGCAGCAGGGGCAGGGCCTTGGGGCTGCACAGCAGATAAAAGCCATAGCTGGCCAGCAGCAGGAACACCGTGCGGCAGCGGGCGGGCAGCAGGCTGTGTATCACGGCCGCGGCCAGCAGAAAGGCGATATAGGCGATGGAGTTGGGCGTCACGGTCCCTCTCCCCTTCCGAAAAGTTGATGTCCTGTCGATTTTATCAGAAACGGCCGGAAAAGGCAAGCCAAAGCGGCGGCCGGGGCAAATGACGCCGCGGCCGCCGCCTGTATCCGGACTATTTGACCCGCAGAGCCTTGACGATGTCAGCGCCGGGGGTCACGTACAGGGTGTTGTAGGTGCTGTAGATCACAAAGCCGGGCTTGGCCCCGGCGGGCTTCTTCACCACCCGCACGGGGGTGTAGTCCACCGGCACCTGGCCGGAGTCCTTCCCCTGGGAGAAGTACGCCGCCAGCATGGCCGCCTCGGTGAGGGACTGCGCATCCGGCTCCGCGCCGCCGGTCTTGAGGATGACATGGGAGCCGTGGAGCTTCTGCACATGGAGCCAGATGTCCCGCTTGTCCGCGTCCTTCAGGGTGAGGCGGTCGTTCTGGCTGTTGTTCTTGCCCACCAGGATGGTGAGCCCCGCGGTGGAGCGGAACTCCATGGGCTTGGCGTGGACGATCTTCTGCTTCCCCTTGGCGGTCATCTTCCGCTTGTGCTGGCGGAGGTAGCCGTTGTCCATCAGCTCCTGCCGGATCTCCTGCAGGTCCCGGTCCCCCTCGGACACGGAGATCATCTGGAGCACGCTGTCCAGATAGTCCAGCTCCGCCCGGTTCTTGGCCAGCTGGAGGGCCAGCATCTCCTCCGCCTTCTGGGCCTTCTTGTAGCTTTTGTAGTACTTAGCCGCGTTCTGCTGGGGAGTGAGCAGGGGGTCCAGAGGGATCTCCACCTGGGCGCAGTCCGGGTCGTAGTAGTCCATGGCTTTGAGGACGGACATGCCCCGCTCCATGGTGTGGAAGTTGGTGGTGATGATGTCGCCGTACCGCCGCCAGGTGTCCCGGTCCGCGGCGCGGGCCAGGTCGGCCTCCTGGGCGGCGATCTTCTTGGCCGTGCGGTTGCGGGCCTGGGTCACAGAGCGGATGAAATCCTGCCCCCGCTGCTTCACCAGCTCCTGGGCCTCCCGGGCGGCGTAGAAGCCGTCCAGCAGGGCGGAGAAGGTCTCATACCGGCGGCACTCCACCGCCGGGCCATACTGGAGGATGGGCAGAAATGTAAAGTCCTCTTCCTTTCCATCCCGTACCAGTACAGTGGGAGTAAAGTCTTTTCCCTCCACAGCTTCGGCCAGCCGCTCCAGCCGGAGGGCCAGGCCCTCCCGGCTGCCCTCCGCCCGGAAGGCCAGCTCCCGGGCGATGAGGGGGGAGAGTCCTCCGAAGGTGTCCAGCAGCCAGCGGTCCTGCCCGTCCCCCTCCGGGGCCTGGGAGAGCACCAGGGCGGCGCGGTCCTCCGCCGGCATGAAGACGAAGTTCAGCTTGCCCGTGGGCTCCGGCGGCTGGTAGAACAGCCCCGGCATCAGCGGACGCTTGGCGGACAGGTCGGCGTCCACCCGGCGCAGGCAGTCGGTGATTCGGCCCTCGCCGTCCAGCATCACCAGGTTGGACTTGCGGCCGATGCACTCCAGCACCAGCCGGCGCTCCACCCGGTCCCCCAACTCGTTGAGGGTCTCAAAGCGGAAGTCCAGCAGGCGCTCCATGGGGGGCTGGGTCAGCTCCAGCAGGCGGCCGCCCAGAAAATACTTCCGCAGCAGCATACAGAACATGGGGGGCGTCTCCGGGTTCTCCCGGGTGACGGCGGTCAGCTGGGCCCGGGGGTGGCCGGGGTTGGCGGAGAGCAGCAGCTTCACATTGCCGCTGCCGGTGCGCATGTGGAGCACCGCCTCGTCCCGGGTGGGCTGATAGATCTTGTCGATCTTGCCGCCGAGGAGGGCGGCGCGCAGCTCGTCCGCCAGAGCGGTCATGGTAATGGCGTCAAGGGGCATGGGTCAGTCCTCCATCATTTTCTCGAACAGCTCGTTGAGCCGCTCGGTGCGGCCCTTGAGCCAGAGGTAGCCGAACAGGGCCTCCTGGGCGGTGGCGGTGTGGTACTCCCCCACGCTGGCGCCCTTGGGCACCGCGGCGGTGCGGCTGTTGCGGCCCCGGCGGAAGACCTCCTGCTCCTCCTCGTCCAGCAGGGGGAGGATCTTCTGCACCCGCTGGGCCTGGGCCGGGGCGGAGACGTAGGTCACCGCGGCCTTGTGCAGGCCCTTGTTGGTGGCCTTGCCGTGAAGGCACAGCCAGGAGCGCACCATCAGCTCGTACACGCCGTCCCCCAGGTGGGCCAGGCCCAGGGAACTGATGCCGTCTATCAGGTCCTGCCCGGCGGACAGGTGAAAATAGTCCATAGCTTTAACTCCGATCTTTGGATTTCAACTTAGAATAGCACATTTTTTCTCCCGGTTCAAGTTGAATCGGGGCGGGGCGGCGTGGTATACTGGCGGCAGAGGTGAGGGCGATGAATTACACCTATATGCTCCGGTGCGGGGACGGGTCCCTCTACACCGGCTGGACCAACGACCCGGCGCGGCGGCTGGCGGCCCATCAGGCGGGAAGGGGCGGGAAATATACCCGGTCCCGGCTGCCGGTGGAGCTGGTCTGGCTGGAGGAATGGCCCACCAAGGAGGAGGCCATGGCCCGGGAGTGGGCAGTCAAGCACCTGACCCGGCGGCAGAAGCTGGCCCTGGCGGAGGAATATCAGAAGAACAAAAAGGAGCCCCGCGGGGCTCTCTGAAACGCAGAAACGCCGCCCGGATGGGCGGCGTTTGATCTGAACGGAGCAGGGGCTCCGGTGTGTGTGGCTCGGGGCCGCCGTTCTGGTCCGGCGGGCCCCGATTCTGAGAAAAGAGAGAGAGGGAGGATGTCAGCATTTTCTTCTGACGGTGTTATCATACCAGAGCCCCGCCGCGGAATCATTGACTTTTTTAGAATGTTTTGTAAAGGAATTGTGAACGGAAGCGGCGAGCATCCGGGAGCAGGCCGGATGGAGCGGAGCGACGGGCAAAACCCAAGAAGGGCCGCAGGCCCGGATGGA
>CAVJBM010000027.1:0-2824 GCA_963647775.1 Anaerovibrio sp. | reverse complement strand
CGCACTTTTGCCTACTTTTCTTGCGCAAGAAAAGTAGGCCCAGCGGAGCGTCCCGGCCCCGCAGGGCCGGAACCTCCCCAACGGGCCGGGAAACCCGGCCCCTACAAAGAAAAAGCCCCGCTGCGCAGGGATGGGGGCCGCGGGCGGCCGGGAGCCGCCCACCACACCAACGAAACGAGGGAACCGCCATGTTCTGGACCGTCACACAAGCAATACTGCGGGGCTGCGGGCAGGCGGCGGAGCTCTTTTTCCTCACGCTGCTGTTCTCCCTGCCCCTGGGGCTGCTCATCGCCTTCGGCACCATGAGCAAGTGGGCCCCCTTCCGCCGCTGCCGCCGGTTCCCCCGGCTGGCCGCCTTCCGGCCCGTGAGCGCCCTGCTGGGGGTGCTGGTGTGGGTCATCCGGGGCACGCCCCTGATGCTCCAGCTCATCGTCATTTTCTACGGCCCGGGCAAGTGGTTCTCCTTCAACCCGTGGAACTACCTGAGCAACGGCCGCATGTTCGCCTGCGTGGTGGCCTTCGTGCTCAACTACGCCTGCTACTTCTCCGTCATCTACCGGGGAGGGATCGAGGGCGTCCCCGCCGGCCAGCGGGAGGCCGGGCAGGTGCTGGGCATGACCCGCAGCCAGATCTTTTTCAAGGTCACCCTGCTGCAGATGGTCAAGCGGGTGGTGCCCCCCATGTCCAACGAGATCATCACCCTGGTGAAGGACACCTCCCTGGCCCGGGTCATCGCCATCACGGAGATCATCAAGGCCGGCGAGACCTTCCTCACCTCCGCGGGCATCACCTGGCCCCTGTTCTACACGGCGGTGTACTACCTGGTGTTCGTGGGCCTGCTGACCATCCTGTTCAACCGCATCGAGCGCAGGCTCGGCTATTTCAAGTAAAGGGGGGCTCCCTGTGGCCGTTCTGGACGTGACCCAGCTGAAAAAGAACTTCGGGAGCACCCGGGTGCTGTCCGACATCAGCTTTTCCCTGGACGAGGGGGAGACCCTGGCCATCATCGGCTCCTCCGGCTCGGGCAAGACCACCCTGCTGCGCTGCCTGAACTTTCTGGAGCGGCCCGACGGCGGGCGCATCGCCGTCCAGGGGGAGACCCTCTTCGACGCCGCCGACCCCGCCACCCAGCGGGAGGAGGAGATCCGCCGCAAGCGCCTGCGCTTCGGGCTGGTGTTCCAGTCCTTCAACCTGTTTCCCCAGTACACGGCCCTCCAGAACGTGACCCTGGCCCCGGAGCTGCTGGCGAAGGAGCGGCCGGACTACAAGGCCAACAAAAAGGAGCTCGTCCGCCGGATTGAGGCGGAGGGCCGGGCCCTGCTGGAGCGCATGGGCCTGGCGGAGCGGGCGGGGCACTATCCCCAGCAGCTGTCCGGCGGGCAGCAGCAGCGGGTGGCCATCGCCCGGGCCCTGGCCATGAAGCCGGACATCCTCTGCTTTGACGAGCCCACCTCCGCCCTGGACCCGGAGCTCACCGGCGAGGTGCTGAAGGTCATCCGCGGGCTGGCGGAGCAGCGTACCACCATGGTCATCGTCACCCACGAGATGGCCTTCGCCCGGGACGTGGCCGACCGGGTGATCTTCATGGACGGCGGCCTCATCGTGGAGCAGGGCCCCGCCCGGCAGGTCATCGAGGCCCCCCGGGAGGAGCGCACCCGGCAGTTCCTGGCCCGGTACAACGAAACTTGAGCAAAAAAGTACCCCTCCGGCGGAGGGGTACTTTTCATATTCAGATCAGAATTCCGCGTTGCCCACGGTGCGGGGGTGGAGCTCCACGTCCCGGATGTTGGAGATGCCCGTGAGGTACATGACCATCCGCTCGAAGCCCAGGCCGTAGCCTGCGTGGCGGCAGGAGCCGTAGCGCCGCAGGTCCAGATACCACCAGTAGTCCTTGGGGTCCAGGCCCAGCTCGGCCATGCGGGCCTCCAGCAGGTCCAGCCGCTCCTCGCGCTGGGAGCCGCCGATGATCTCCCCGATGCCGGGCACCAGGCAGTCGGCGGCGGCCACGGTCCTGCCGTCGTCGTTCAGGCGCATGTAGAAGGCCTTGATCTCCTTGGGGTAGTCGGTGACGAACACCGGACGCTTGAAGATCTGCTCGGTGAGGTAGCGCTCGTGCTCGGTCTGGAGGTCGATGCCCCACTCCACGGGGTACTCGAAGTCCTGGCCGCTCTCCTGGAGGAGCTTCACCGCCTCGGTGTAGGTGACCCGGCCGAAGTCGGAGCCCGCCACGTGGAGCAGCCGCTCCTTCAGGCCCTTGTCCACGAAGGAGTTGAAGAAGTCCACCTCGTCGGGGCAGCGGGCCAGCACATCGTTGATGATGTACTTGATCATGGCCTCGGCGGTGTCCATATAGTCGGTCAGGTCGGCAAAGGCCATCTCCGGCTCGATCATCCAGAACTCGGCGGCGTGGCGCTGGGTGTTGGAGTTCTCCGCCCGGAAGGTGGGGCCGAAGGTGTACACGTTGCCGAAGGCCATGGCAAAGTTCTCGGCGTTCAGCTGGCCGGACACGGTGAGGCTGGTGCGCTTGCCGAAGAAATCCTTGGACCAGTCCACGCTGCCGTCCTCCAGCCGGGGGGGATCGTTCATGTCCAGGGTGGTCACCTGGAACATCTCGCCGGCGCCCTCGCAGTCAGAGCCGGTGATGATGGGGGTGTGGACGTAGACGAAGCCCCGCTCCTGGAAGAACTTGTGGATGGCGAAGGCGGCCACGGACCGCACCCGGAAGGCGGCGGAGAACAGGTTGGTGCGGGGGCGCAGGTGCTGGATGGTGCGCAGGAACTCCACGCTGTGGCGCTTCTTCTGCAGGGGATAGTCGGGGGTGGAC
>CAVJBM010000026.1:0-3835 GCA_963647775.1 Anaerovibrio sp. | reverse complement strand
TGGGGGTCCAGACCGCTTTGGCCAGGGCGATGTTCTCGTCCACGGTCTTGTGCTGGTCCCGGCCGATGAAGGTGGTGACCATGTTCACGCCCAGCAGGGCGCTCATGCGGATGACCTTTTTCAGGTGCTCTGCCGCCTCGCTCCCCTTTTCGGGGTCCAGCGGGTTGGGGTAGTACGCCAGGGAGGTGATGGTCATGCCGTACTTCTCGAACAGGCCCCTCACCTGGGCGAGATAGGCGGGATCGGTGTTGGTCACGTCGATGTGGCTCACGCCGGCATAGCGGCGCTCCGCCTTCCCGGCGGGCCAGCAGGCCACCTCCGCGCAGGAATACCCCGCCGCCTTGGCCGCCGCCAGCATCTCCTCCAGGTCCCAGCCGTCCAGAATGGCGGATACAAGTCCTAATTTCATCGTCAGCCCTCCTTACTCGATCACAACGTCCCGCTCCTTGACGCCCACCAGCGGAACGGGGATATAGGCGGTGCGGGTGGCCACGGTGAGCTTCACCCTGTGGGGGCCGGAGGTCAAGCCGCTGCCCAGCACGCGGATGTACAGCGGCTCGCCGTACTCCCACTTATAGGTGGTGACGGTCTCGGCCTCCTTCAGGGTGAACCAGTCCTGACCGTCCACGGAGATGCGGATATCCTCCGCGGCGGCCTCCGTGCCGTCGGCCTCCACCCGGATGAACTCCAGCATGGAGAGGGGGATGCCGCGGTAGTAGGTGATGTTGGTCTGCAGCTCATAGCCGATCACGGCGCCGTTCTCCACGGTGTTGCGGCAGGTGCCCTTGATAAACACGTTGTTGTCAAACATGATGCGCTCCCCTCCTTAGCCCTGGATCTCATTCAGGCAGGCGCGCAGATACGCCTGCTGCATGGCCACCTGCTTCTCCTCCTGCATGGGCATCCCCTCCAGCGTGAAGCGGTTGCCCTCATACTCGGTGGAGACATAGCCGCTCCAGCCGTGGTCGTGGAGATACCGGAGCAGACCCTTGTAGTCCATGGAGTACTCGGGGCCCTCCTCGGTCATCTCGAAGAGCTTGAAGTGGAAGTGCTTGATGTAGGGCAGATACTCGTCCATGACGGTGAAGGGGTAGTTCTCGTAGCCGTCCATGACGGGGGCCATCAGCCGGTCATGGTCATTGAGTTTGGCCTCCACCTCCGGCGGGAACCTGCCGCCGGAGCGCTTGAGGAACTGGTGGAAGTCGCCGTGCTCGGCAAAGGTGGATTCGATAAAGTCGAACATGGCGGGGCTGCTGCCCACGGAGACCTCGTAATCGCGCACCACCCGGGGGAAGCGCCGGCAGAAGATGCCCGTGTCGATGACCAGGCCGATGTATTTGGAATCCAGGCGCTTCATCTCCTCAATGTAGGCCAGCGTGGCGGGCTCGTCAAAGGCCATGCCGGCGTGGACCTCCAGGGCCAGGGTCACGCTGTACTGCTCGCAGCAGGGCAGCAGGGGCTCCAGCACCCAGCAGGGCACCATGGACACCAGCCGGAGCAGGGGGATGCCCATGCGGTCGGCCAGCCTGATCTCCTTCGCCAGCAGGTCGATGCACTCCCGCCGGGTGAGGGTACGGTTTTTATACAGATTGGTGTTCAGGAACACGTCGGCCGCCACGGGCGCCAGGCCGGTCTCGGCCATGGCCTGGTGCCACTGGGCCAGGTCCCCGTCAGTGGGCTCGGGCGCGTTTTTGATCATCTGGTCGGGGAGAAGCTCGATGCCCTCGGCGCCGCACTCCTTGGCGTACCGGATGCAGTCCGCCAGGGTCATGCGGTGGTTCAGATATTCATCCTGCAGGCTGTAAAGGCTGACGCAGGTCTTGATCTTGCTCATATCAGGTCCCTCCTGTTCCGCTCAGTCGGCCAGAACGATCTCTCTGCCGGAGGCGGCGGACTGGTAGATCGCCTCCAGGATCTGGGTGACAGTGAAGGCCTGCTGGGGCTTCACCAGGGGCTCGGTATCGGTCCGGATGGCCTGGAGCCACTGCCGGGCCTCCGCCAGACCGGGCTCCTCCCCCAGGCCGCCCTCGAAGTAGGCCACGTTGCCCGCGCCGCAGATCTCCTCGTCGGTGAGCAGCCCGTTGTGGCCGCGGTTGAGGATCAGCTTGTTGTTGGGGAAGCTCATGCCGGAATAGACCTCGGCGCCGGCCTTGGTGCCGCACAGCGTGGTGGATGCCTCCCGGGAGGTCTGCATGTTGATGGCCCAGGCGGCCTCCAGCTGGATGGCCGCGCCGTTGGCGAACTTGATCATGCCGAAGGCGGAGTCCTCCACCTCGTAGGTCTCGGGGTCCCAGGGGCCGAACATGTTGCCCTCCACGGCCTGGGGCAGGTGCCCCAGCTTATAGAACACGGAGCCGGTGACGGAGACGGGCTTGTAGTTGTCCATCATCCACAGGGTCATGTCCAGAGCGTGGGTGCCGATGTCGATGAGGGGGCCGCCGCCCTGAAGGGCCTTGTTGGGGAACACGCCCCAGGTGGGCACGGCGCGGCGGCGGATGGCGTGGGCCTTCGCAAAATAGATCTCGCCCAGCTCGTCGTTCTCGCAGCACCTATGGAGCATCTGCACCTCGGGGCGGAAGCGGTTCTGATAGCCGATGGTGAACTGCCTGCCGCTCTTTTTCCAGGCGTCGCTCATGGCCCCGGCGTCGGCGCTGGTGTGCGCCATGGGCTTTTCACACATCACGTGCTTGCCCGCCTCAAAGGCGGCCACCGTGACCGGGCAGTGCGCGACGTTGGGGGTGAGCACGTGGATCACGTCGATGCTCTTGTCCTTGAGCAGCTCGTGATAGTCGGTGTACACCCTGGCGCCGGGCGCGCCGTACTGCGCGGCGGCCTTCACCGCGCGCTCCTCGACGATGTCGCAGAACGCGGTCATCTCGCACAGGTCGTCCAGCTTGGACAGGGCGGGCATATGCTTGTTGTTGGCGATCCCGCCGCAGCCTACCAATCCGATCTTCAGTTTTTTCATCTTGTTCCTGCCTCCATAACTACATAAAATCATGCCGGCGCGTCAGGACAGACTGCGCCAATTTCACTACTATCAACAGTACCACGCCGGCGGCCGGGTTTCACCCGAATTCATGCCTGATTTTCGTCCGATTTTTCGCAGAAATAAGGAGGCATAAAAAGCAGGCGCAAAAAAGCGCACCTGATTTTTGACAAGCAGGGCGTCCGGAACAGCCATGACCGTTCCGGACGCCCTGTTTTTGTTCTCATTTTTACAGCTCCCGCAGGATCAGCAGGAATTTGACCTCGTGGGGGAGCATCTGCACATTGAACGCCAGCGCGCCGTCCCCGCAGTCCTGGTAGAGCACCGCCCGCTGGGGGTGGACGATGTCCCGCAGATAGCGGATGTCGTGGGGCTGCAGATCGTCGATGATGCCGTAGCGCAGCCACTCGTCGAACAGGCTGCCGTGCTCCCGGTTCAGGGTGGTGGTGATGACCTTGTACCGCCCGGGCCGGACGCCCCGGAGGTCCACCCGGATATTCTTGGTGGCGGCATCCCCGAACATGGTATACACGTTGTCGTAGGTGACGCCCTCGCCGTTGCTCAGGCAGTAGAGGTCGGTAAAGTGCGCGTAGTTGCACAGCACGATGTTGTAGGTATTGATGCCGTTGGTGGTGATGAGCAGGTTCTCCTCCCGGCGTATCATCAGCGTGTTGATGCTGCTCAGCCGCTTGAGGGCGGAAAAGCCCGGCTTTTTCAGCCCGTCCTTGGACAGGATGCCGTTGCCGCCGAAGAGGATCCGGGTGGTGTCCACATACTCCGCGTAAATATCGGAGAACTGCCAGTAGCCGACCACGTCCGCCAGACCGATGAGCGCCAGGGTGGTCT
>CAVJBM010000025.1:0-2416 GCA_963647775.1 Anaerovibrio sp. | reverse complement strand
CCGCCGGTCTGCTGCATTTTTGCAGCAGACCGGCTTTTTGCGCGCGCCCTGCTCCCGCCCGGAAAGGCCCATTTTCTGCGGTTTTTCCACATTCTCCAAACTTGGCACGCCCCTTGCATAATAATCTGGGCAGAACCCCGGTTCCCTCGCGCACGGAGAAGGGCCCTCTCCGCGCATCCTGCCAATACGATGAAAAAGAGAGGTAGTATTATGGAACAGCTGAAAGATGCCCGCACCCCGGTCAAGTGGAAGGCCTCGGCCATTGTGCTGGCCGTCTGTCTGGTGCTGATGATCGTCACGTCCGCCATCGGCCACGGCATCCAGACCGGTCACGGCGCTGTGCGCACCGAAACGCTCACCTTCACCACCGACGTCGGCGCGGTCAGCCACGCCAAGCTCTACATTCCCAACACCGCCAGGGCGGAGACTCCCGCCCCCGCTGTCCTCCTCTGCCACGGCTACACCGCCTCCCTGGACGCCATGGAGCCCAACGCCATCGAGCTCTCCCGGCGGGGCTATGTGGTCATGGCGCTGGACCTGTACGGCCACGGCGAGACCACCCTTCCGCCCGACGGCTACAGCCAGGCGGAAATGGGCAATGTTCCCAACTACGCCCCTGACCTCGGCACCTACTCCGCCCTGCAGGAATTCGCCAAGCTGGACTATGTGGACCTGAACAAGATCGGTATGCTGGGCCACTCCATGGGCACCGCGGCCATCCAGGAGGGCGCGTATCTGGCCTACGCCAAGTGGCAGGCCGCCTACACCGCCGCCTACAGCGAGGCGCTGGCCGCCGGCCAGGACGAGACCGCTGCCGCCTACGCCGCCTATGCCGCCGCCATGGGCGCGGGGATCGTGCTGCCCGGCTCCATGGTGCTCACCGGCTACAACTACAACGTGCGCAACATCAACGACCTGACCTACAACGGCGTCACCGCGGACAACGGCGTGTTCCCCCTGTACGCCGCCCCGGTAAATATGTGCACCATCCAGGGCACCCATGACGAGTTTTCCGGCCTGCTCTGGGGCGTGGAGGACTCCAGCCAGTACACCAGCAGCTTTAAGTTCGCCTACGGCACCGGCGGCGCGCTCAACGTCCCCTCCGGCACCTATTTCCTGTACGGCGACACCGCGGCCGCCCCCCTGACCCGGGAGGAGGCCGCGGCGGCAGCCGCCTCCGCCGCCGTGACCATGCAGCCCATCCGGGCCGCCTACTCCTTCGACGGCACCCACTCCGACACCTACTACGACGAGACCGCCATCGGCTACGGCATTGAGTTTTTGGACATCACCCTGCGCGGCGGCGAGACCACCATCGACCCCGCCCAGCAGGTCTGGCACGGCCGGGCCGCCTGCGGCCTCATCGGCCTGATCGCCACCCTGGCGGCCTTTGTGGCCCTGGCGCTCACGCTGCTGCGCGTCCCCTTCTTCGCCACCATCGTCCGGCGCGAGACCCCGTCCATGAGCACCGTCCGCGGCGGGAAGGGCGTGCTGAAGTACGCCGTGCTCTACATCATCTTCCTGCTTCCCGCCCCGCTGCTCTACTACTGGCTGGTGGGCTATCCCTACTACATGCAGCCCCAGTGGTTCAAGTTCCTGACCAAGTTCATGCCCAACAGCTTCTTCAACATGGCTCCCATGAACTCCCTGATGCTGTTCAACTGCGTGGTGGGCGTGATATTCCTGGCGCTGTACCTGCTGGTGTTCTTCCTCATCGCCCGGAAGGCGGGCGCGCGGTTTGAGAACACCGGGCTGAAGCTGCCCGTGGTCCAGGTGCTCAAAAGCCTGCTGCTGGCCGTGATCTCCTTCGGCGCCGTCTACGCCGTGGTGTACGCCTGCTCCCGTTTTTCCGGCACCAACTTCTCCTTCTTCAAGTTCAACATCATGCCCATGAACGCCGCCCACTGGGTCGCCTTCTTCAAGTACCTCCCCGTGTGGGTCCTGTTCTTCCTGCTGGTGGATGTGATCTACAACTCTCTCACCCGGGTGAACAACGCCCCCGCGTGGGTCAGCTACCTGCTGATCGCCGTGGTGTCCTGCGGCGGCCTGGCGGTGATGTTCGCCTACGACTACGGCAAGCTGTTCGCCGCCGGCGTGCGCGGCATCCGCTACATCCCCGGCACCACCTCTGCCCAGTGGCTCTCCGCCATCGGCATGTCCTTCCCCACGGCGCTGGCCGGGATCATGCTCTTCGGGCTGCTGTTCATCCTGCCCATCACGGCGGTGATGAGCCGCGTGTGCACCAAAAAGAGCGGCACCGTCTGGCTGGGCGGCTTCCTCACCGCCTTTATCACCCTGACCTTCACCATTTCCCACATGGTGACCTCTATCTGACCCTCCGGGCCGGCCGGCCCGTAAACCTCTAATTTTGAAAGGAAGTTATCACTATGTCACTCATGACCGGCGAGCAGTACAT
>CAVJBM010000024.1:0-5869 GCA_963647775.1 Anaerovibrio sp. | reverse complement strand
TTCTGAACTACCAGCGTTTTCTGCGCTGGCGTCGCTCGTCTTCCAAAACCAAGGCCTGCAAGTTTTTTAGGTATTCATTCTCCGCACGCAACCGCTGGACTTCTGCCAGTAGATCTTCTTCTACCTGCTTCGGCAACTGCTTAGGTGAACAGCCCTTACTGCTGCGGCCGCGCCGTTCGATAGCTAACCCTTCCGGCCCTTCTTCCAGATAGATTCGCTCCCATGATTTGATCTGATCTCTGCTGTTTACCTCAAATCTACGACAGGTTTCGCTGTAACTCAATTTCTCTTCCTGCATGGTTTCAATCACCAGTTTTTTGAATTCTGGCGTATATCGTTTGTTTGGTACTCCTTTTGGCATAGCAAAACACCCCACTTGTTAGATAGTATATCATACTGTCTAACAAATGGGGTGCAGTTCACCGCGGGAGGGGGCGCTTTTTGACCCAGGCTCAGCCGCCCAGGTAGGCTTTTTTCACGGTCTCGTCATCCAGCAGCTCCGCGCCGGTGCCGCTGGCTACGATACGGCCGGTCTCCAGCACGTAGCCCCGGTCGGCCACGGACAGGGCCATCTGGGCGTTCTGCTCCACCAGGAGGATGGTGGTGCCCGCCCTGTGGAGCTCCTTGATGATCTCAAAGATCTGCTCCACCAGCAGGGGGGCCAGGCCCATGGAGGGCTCGTCCAGCATCAGCAGCTTGGGGTTGGACATGAGCGCCCGGCCCATGGCCAGCATCTGCTGCTCGCCGCCGGACAGGGTGCCGCCGATCTGCTTGCGGCGCTCCCGCAGGCGGGGGAACTGCTCGTACACCCGCTCCATGCCCTCGGCCACGGCGGAGCCGGGCTGGGTGTAGGCCCCCATCTCCAGATTCTCCTCCACGGTCATGCGCAGGAAGATGCGCCGCCCCTCGGGCACGTGGGCCAGGCCCCGGGCCACGATCTTGTTGGGGGCCACTCCCATCAGATTCTTGTCCAGGAACTCGATGGAGCCCGTTTTGGAGTGGAGCAGGCCGGAGATGGTCTTGAGGATAGTGGACTTGCCTGCGCCGTTGGCCCCGATGAGGGTGACCACCTCACCGGCGCGCACATCGAAGGAGACCCCCTTGATGGCGTGGATGGCGCCGTAGTACACGTTGATGTCGTTGACGTTCAGCATGGTCAGCCCTCCTTCTTCTTGCCCAGGTACGCCTCGATGACCAGGGGGTTGGCCTGGATGTCCTCGGGGCTGCCCTTGGCGATGACCTGGCCGAAGTTGAGCACGCAGATGCCCTCGCAGATGCCCATAACCAGGTTCATGTCATGCTCGATGAGCATGACGGCGATGTGGAAGGTGTCGCGGATCTTGACGATGTTCTCCATCAGCTCCGCCGTCTCGGAGGGGTTCATGCCCGCCGCCGGCTCGTCCAGCAGCAGCAGGGACGGGTTGGTGGCCAGGGCGCGGACGATCTCCAGCCGGCGCTGAGCCCCGTAGGGCAGGGAGCCCGCCTCGTGATCGGCCAGGCCCTGCATGTCGAAGATGGACAGCAGCTCCATCGCCCGCTCCCGGGCGATGCGCTCCCCCCGCCAGTAGGTGGGCAGGCGGAAGATGGCCCCCGGCAGGCGGTAGTCCATCTCGTTGTGCAGGCCGATGAGCACATTGTCCAGCACGGACAGCTTGGAGAACAGCCGGATGTTCTGGAAGGTGCGGGCGATGCCCAGGCGGTTCACCTGGATGGTGTTCATGCCGCTGGTGTCCACCCCGTCCAGCAGGATGGAGCCCCGGGTGGGCTGGTACACCTTGGTGAGCAGGTTGAACACGGTGGTCTTGCCCGCGCCGTTGGGGCCGATGAGGCCGGCGATCTCCGTGCGGCCGATGGTCAGGTCGAAGTCGTCCACGGCCTTCAGGCCGCCGAAGTCGATGCCCAGGTGGCGGCACTCCAGAATGGGCGTCTTGTCCAGGTCACGCTCCGGGATGATGCCCACGGAGGGGACGGGGACCAGCTTGGTACGCTCTTTTTTCATTTGCCGGCACCCCCTTTGTGAGCCTTGGCGGCGGCCCGCTCGGCCTTCCGCTCCGCTGCCGCCTCCTTCCGGGCGGCCTTTTCCTCCGGCGTGGCCCGGAACCAGTTGACGGCCCGCTCCAGGCAGCCATTGAGTGAGAAGTCATAGCTGCCCATCAGCCCCTTGGGCCGGAAGATCATCATGATCACCAGCAGCAGGGCGTACACCACCATACGCAGGTCGCCCACGCCGCGCAGCAGCTCGGACACGATGGTGAGCACCGAGGCGGAGGTCACGGAGCCCAGCATGGAGCCCATGCCGCCCAGCACCACCATGACCAGGATCTCGATGGACTTCATGAACTTGAAGTTGCCGGGGGTCACGGTGCCCAGATACCCGGCGTACAGGCAGCCGGCGATGCCGGCAAAGAAGGCGGACAGCACGAAGGCCATCACCTTATAATAGGTGGTCTTGATGCCGCAGCTCTCGGCGGCGATCTCGTTCTCGCGGATGGACAGGATGGCCCGGCCGTGGCGGGACTTCATCACCATGTGGATCACCAGGCAGGTGAGGACCACGCAGAGGAAGGTCAGGGTGAAGCCGGAGATCTTGGGGATCTGCTTCAGGCCGGCGGCGCCGTAGGTGAACTTGAAGCCCAGCACGGAGTCGATATTGGTGAGGATGACCCGGATGATCTCACCGAAGCCCAGGGTGATGATGGCCAGGTAGTCGCCCTTCAGCCGGAGGGCAGGGATGCCGATGATCACGCCGAACAGCCCGGCCATCACACCGGAGATGAGCAGAGCCAGGATGATGTAGGGCACGGCGGCGGCGGTATTGCCCGCCTTCAGCAGGGCGGCCAGCGGAGTGGCCTTCATGAAGATGCCGCCGGCGTAGGCGCCCACGGCCATGAAGCCCGCGTGGCCCAGGGGCAGCTGGCCCAGGTAGCCGGTGGCCACGTTCAGGGACACGGTCAGGATAATGTTGATGCCCACGGTGACCAGCACGCCGGACCAGTAGCCGGAGATGACGCCCCCCCGGATGAGGACGTACAGCACCGCCCACAGGGCCGCGGTGAGCACCAGGTTGATGAGGTAGCGCGCCGGCATGGGGATACGGATCTTTTTCATACTGCGCACCCCCTTACACTTTCTCTGTGATGGGCTTGCCCAGGATGCCCGTGGGCTTCACCAGCAGCACAACGATGAGGATGGCGAACACCACGCCGTCCTTCCAGGTGGACAGGCCGGCCACCGTCACCAGCGTCTCCACGATGCCGATGGCGTAGCCGCCGATCATGGCGCCGGGGATGGAGCCGATGCCCCCCAGCACGGCGGCCACGAAGGCCTTCAGCCCCAGCATGGAGCCCATCATGGGGCTGGCCTGGAAGTAGGAGCCGATGTGGAGCACCGCGCCGATGCCCGCCAGGGCGGAGCCCACGGCGAAGGTGAAGGAGATGGTCTTGTTCAGGGAAATGCCCATCAGCTGGGCGGCCCCCATATCCTCGGACACGGCCCGCATGGCCTTGCCCAGCTTGGTCTTCTGCACCAGGAAGGTCAGGGCGATCATGGCGATGACCGACACCACGATGGTCAGCAGCGCCGCCAGGGAGACGCTGGTGCCGCCGATGCTGATGCTGCCGGGGATCAGGGGGGTCTGCACCATGCTCTTGGTGTCCGCGCCGAAGATCATCTGGGCCCCGTTCTCCAGCAGGAAGGAGATGCCGATGGCCGTGATGAGCAGGGACAGCCGGGGGGCGGAGCGCAGGGGCGTGTAGGCCACCTTCTCGATGACCACGCCCAGCAGCGTGCTCATGATGATGGCCAGCACCACGGAGAGCACCGGGTGCAGATGGAAGGTGGTCATGGCATAGTAGGTCACATAGGCCCCCACCATGATAATGTCGCCATGGGCAAAGTTCAGCAGCAGGATGATGCCGTATACCATGCTGTAACCCAGGGCAACAAGGGCATAGATGGAGCCCAGCTGTAAGGCGTTCACCGCCTGGCTCAGGACATCGGACATACCTCGTCACATCCTCTCGTTCTCGTTTCTTTGCGTTAAATCGCTAATACTTCCGTAGTATACCACGGCGGAACGGGCTCTGCAATCGGCTTTTCCGCCAAAAATTCCAATTTCCGCCTAAATACACCGTGCGGGGGGCGCGTCGCGCTCCCCGCACGGGTCTGTGTTTTCTTGGACGATCCGCGGGAACTTAGAACAGTTCGGTGAATACCTCTTCGCCGCTCTGGACCTCGATGATGGCCACGTCCTTGATGGGGTTGTTGTTGGCGTCGAAGCTGTAGGAGCCGGTGATGCCCTTCACGCCGCTGGAAGCGGCCATGGCCTCCACCACGGCGGCCATGTACTCGGCGGAGCCGGCGGTCAGGCCCTTGTCCTCGGCGGCCTTGATGGCGGTGCACATGAGCATGGCGGCGTCATAGGCCAGGGGGGCGAACATGTTGGGGACCTTGACGCCGTAGGTGTCCTGGTAGTCCTTCTCGAACTGGGCCACGGACTCGGTGCCGGGGGCGTAGCCGGAGCAGTAGACGGTGCCCTCCAGGTCGGCGGCGGTGGCGTAGTCCTTGATGCCGCCGAAGCCGTCGCCGCCCAGCACGGTGGCGGTCATACCGGCCTGACGGCCCTGGGTGATGGCCAGGCCGGCCTCACCGTAGTAGACGGGCATGAACACCACGTCGGGCTCCTGGCCCGCGATCTTGGTCATCTGCGCGTTGAAGTCCTTGTCGCCGGAGGCGAAGGCCTCGGTGGCCACCACGGTGAGCCCCAGCTCGTTGGCCTTGGCCACGAAGGCGTCCTTCAGGCCCTCGGAGTAGTCGCTGCCGCTCTCATAGAGGATGGCGGCGGTCTTGGCGCCCAGCTTCTCAACGGCGTACTGGGCCATCTTCTCGCCCTGGAAGGGGTCGATGAAGCAGGCGCGGAATACGTTGGTGCGCACGGTGCCGTCGTCCATCACGGTGACGCCCGCGGCGGTGGCGGAGGCGGTGATCTGGGGCATACCGATCTCATAGGTGGCGTCGGCCAGTGTCAGGGTGGCGCCGGTGAGCACGGAGCCGATGACGGCGGTGACGCCCTTCTCCTTGGCCAGGTTGAAGGCGTTGACGGACTCCATGCCGTCGCCCTTGTCGTCGTACTCCAGCACCTCGACCTTCTTGCCGTTGATGCCGCCGGCGGCGTTCAGCTGGTCGATGTACAGCTTGGCGCCGTTGATCACGGGGATGCCGTACTGGGCATAGTCGCCGGTGGTGTTGCCGATCAGCGCGATCTTGATGGTGTCGCTGCCCTCGGTAGAGCCGCTGGGCTGGGGTTTATCTCCGCCGGAGCAGCCCGCCAGCAGGGACAGAGCCATCACACCCGCCATCAGCATTGCTGCGATCCTTCTCTTTTTCATTGTCATTTCCTCCTTATCGGTTCCTCACGGAGTCCGGTTTCGCTTCATCGGACTGCTGTAAGATTGTTGACAATTATATTACCGTATCCCGTCTCTGTCAACCGTCATACTTTACAACAGATTTTTAGATTTTACAAAACATCTTGTCTGTTCGCTCCAAATCTCCGCAATAACAGGCCATTTTTCAGGCTGGACACAATGACAACGCTCCGTCGCCCATTGCCGAAAACGTTCCCGATTCATTTTGTCAACTTGACACATTTAGTCTGACACATTGTCAACCTTTGCGCACTTTTTCGCATTTTTCCGCACCCCCGGCAAGAAAGTGCTTGACATCCGGGCGCATACCATATATAATAGCTTTTGCTGTGACGGACGGTTAGCTCAGCTGGTATGAGCACCTGCTTGACGTGCAGGGGGTCACAGGTTCGAGTCCTGTACCGTCCACCAACCTCAAAAGCCTTGAATCCGTAAGGGTTCAA
>CAVJBM010000023.1:0-6204 GCA_963647775.1 Anaerovibrio sp. | reverse complement strand
GGGAAGTCGCCCATGAAGATCTCCTGCTCCTTGATCTCGCCGGTCTCCTTGTTGCGCAGACGGACCTGCACCTTCATGGGGGCGGCGTAGGTGCTGTCCTGGGCCTTGCACTCCTCGATGGTGTACTTGGGGGGATCGTCCATGGAGAAGCCGATGAAGGTCAGCTCCAGGTTGCCGGCATAGTCCGTGATGGCGTCCACATCGTTGAAGACCTCCTGCAGGCCGGTCTCCAGAAACCACTTGTAGGACGATTTCTGGATCTCCAGCAGGTAGGGCATCTCCAGGATCTCCTCGCTGCGGGCGAAGCTCTTGCGCAGGGTCTTGCCATAGTAGACGTCTTTGACCGCTCTTGCCATTTTGTCACGCTCCACTTCGTAGATGATTCGGGCGTTCGCGATACGCCCGGCCTTGTTGTCACATTTCAAAAAATCCCTATTGCCAATCCGTTCCGGCTCTGTTATACTGCGTTTAGCTTGGGTCGTTGGCCCCACCGAAACAGCACAGGCTATAAAAGCAATTTATAGTATCACAGAAGCCGCGGTATGTCAAGGAAATTTTTGACGATACCACGGTTTTTTCCTGCCCGTTTTCCGGTCAGAACGCGCAGAAATGCCGGGTACCGCGCCCCTGCCGCTTGACGGCGGGGGCGTTTTTCTCTATAATTAAAATTTAGTGTGCCTGCCCGGCATCCTGACCCGTCCGATCCGCCGCGCCTGCGGCAAATACGATAAAGGAGTTCTATCATGATCACAGTTTCCGACCTGTCCCTGAGCTATCAGGGGGCCCCGCTGTTCTCCCACGTGGATCTGCAGTTCGTCCGGGGCAACTGCTACGGCATCATCGGCGCCAACGGCGCCGGCAAGTCCACCTTCCTGAAGATCCTCTCCGGCCAGCTGGAGCCCACCTCCGGCGAGGTGTCCATCCTGCCCAACGTGCGCATGTCCGTGCTGAAGCAGGACCAGAACGCCTACGACGCCTACAACGTGATGGACACCGTCATCATGGGCAACAGGAAGCTGTACGACATCGGCCACGAGATGAACGCCCTCTATGAAAAGGAGGACTTCACCGACGAGGACGGCCTGCGGGCCGCCGACCTCCAGGCGGAGTACGCCGAGATGGGCGGCTACGAGGCGGAGAGCAACGCCAGCCGCATCCTCCAGGGCCTGGGCATCGGCACGGAGTACCACTACAACGACATGGCCACCCTGGACGCCCGGCTGAAGGTGAAGGTCCTGCTGGCCCAGGCCCTGTTCGGCAATCCGGACATCCTGCTGCTGGACGAGCCCACCAACAACCTGGACATCGCCGCCGTGGAGTGGCTCAACGACTTCCTCATGGACTACGAGGGCACGGTCATCGTGGTGTCCCACGACCGGCACTTCCTCAACACCGTGTGCACCCACATCGTGGACATCGACTACGGCAAGATCAAGATGTACGTGGGCAACTACGATTTCTGGTACGAGTCCTCCCAGCTGGTGCAGAACCTCATCAAGCAGCAGAACAAGCGCAACGAGGACAAGATCAGAGAATTGCAGGAGTTCATCTCCCGCTTCTCCGCCAACAAGTCCAAGAGCAAGCAGGCCACCGCCCGGCGCAAGCTGCTGGACAAGCTGACGGTGGAGGAGCTGCCCGCCTCCTCCCGCCGCTACCCCTGGGTGGGCTTCTCCCCCGACCGGGAGGTGGGCAAGGACATCCTGTTCGTCACCGACGTGAGCAAGACCGTGGACGGGGTGAAGCTGCTGGACAGGGTATCCTTCACCGTGGCCCACGGGGACAAGATCGCCTTTGTGGGCGAGAACGAGAACGCCCACACCGCCCTGTTCAAGATCCTCACCGGCGAGTGGGAGCCCGACGAGGGCACCGTCAAGTGGGGCCAGACCGCCACCTTCTCCTACTTTCCCAAGGACAACACCGCCTTTTTCAAGGACTGCGACCTGTCCATCCTGGACTGGATCCGCCAGTTCTCCGAGGACGAGCACGAGAGCTATCTCCGGGGCTTCCTGGGGCGGATGCTCTTCTCCGGGGACGACATCTACAAGCCCGTGAAGGTGCTCTCCGGCGGCGAGAAGGTGCGGTGTATGCTCTCCCGCATGATGCTGTCCGGAGCCAACGTGCTGCTGCTGGACCAGCCCACCAACCATCTGGATCTGGAGTCCATCGCCGCGGTGAACAAGGGGCTGGAGAACGTGAAGTGCAACGTGCTGGTGTCCTCCCACGACCATCAGCTGGTGCAGACCGTGGCCAACCGCATCTTCGACTTCACCCCCGAGGGCAGGCTCATCGACAAGCGGATGAGCTATGAGGACTATCTGGACCAGAAGCTGGCGGCCGCCAATGGATGACCGCCTGTATGCCCTGCTGGTGTGCTTCGGAGTCATGAGCCTGCTGGCCTTCCTCCTGTTCGGAACGGACAAGCTCAAGGCAAAGACCGGCCGCCGGCGCATCCCGGAGCGCACCCTGCTGGCCGCCGCCCTTCTGGGCGGCGGGGCCGGGGCCCTGCTGGGAATGTATGCCTTTCACCACAAGACCCGCAAGCCCCCCTTCCCCCTTCTGGTGCCGCTGTTTTTCCTGCTCCAGGCCGCTCTGGCGGTGCTGCTGTGGGCCCGGGGCGGCCTGGGATAAATTGCAGAAATCACAAAAACGCTGTTGACAATCCGGTAACACGGGGTTACAATGGTTACAAATTGGTTACAGAATTTTAGGAGGCAACTATGGCTGAGCAAAACGAGACCCTGATGTACAAGGGTCATCCCCTGCGCCGCAAGGGCAATCTGGTCTATTACGGCTCCATGGGCGACAAATATATCGTGGTCATCCAGATCATGAGCACCACCAAGGACGGCGGGCTGGACATCGCCGACAAGGTCCATCTGGAGCTCCAGTTCACCGACCCCGACCTGAAGAGCCGGGACCGGGTGGTCAAGAAGAGCGACCTGCCCGACCTGTTCTCCGCCATCGACATGGGCTCCATCTGGCTCATGCGGGCCCTGGCCGGCAAGTAACGGCCCCACATTATTTCAATTACAACGGAGGTAAGCGGATATGCGCTGCAAAAAGAGGATCGCGAAAACACTGGTCTGCGCCCTGCTGGCCGCTGTGCTGACGGCAGGTGCCGCCTCCGCAGCCGCGGGCAGCGCCACCGTCACCGCCGACAAGCTGCGCCTGCGCGCCGCCGCCTCCACCTCCTCCGCCATCCTGGCCGCCGCCCCCAAGGGGGCCTCCATCACCCTGCTGGGCGCGGAGGAGAACGGCTGGTACAAGGTCAGCTACAAGAACGTGGTGGGCTACATGTCCGCCCAGTGGCTCAAGGTGACCCAGGCGTACACCCCCGCGGCGGAGGAGCCCGCGGAGGAGCCCGCCGGGGATGCCGCCGGTGAGACGGACGCCGCCAAGGCTCCGGAGGTCACCTCCGCCGCAGCCCCCGCCCCGGTGGTCACCGCCGGCACGCTGAACGTCCGCTCCGCCCCCAGCACCGACGCGGAGCGGGTGGGCACCCTGAAAAAGGGCGACGAGGTGGTCATCAGCGAGACGCTGGACGGCTGGTATCTCATCACCGCCGGCGACCTCACCGGCTATGTCTCCGCCGAGTACATCTCCCTGGACGGCACGGTGCCCGAGGCGGGCATGGTGCTGGCCAGCTCCCTGAACGTCCGCACCGGCGCGGGCACCTCCTACAGCCGCATCGGCTCCCTCAAGATCGGCTCCACCGTCACCGTGCTGGGCAAGTCCGGCGACTGGTATCAGATCTCCACCGGCAGCCTCACCGGCTACGTCTCCGCCCAGTACATCGCCATCCTGGACGATCTCACCAGCAGCCCCGTGGGCGCCGCCGCCGCGGCCATGGCCGTCTCCCTCCTGGGCAGCCGCTATGTCTACGGCGCCGCCGGCCCCACCACCTTCGACTGCTCCGGCCTCAGCTACTACATCTATAAGCAGCTGGGCTACACCCTCCAGCGGGGCTCCTCCGGCCAGTACCGCAAGAGCGGCACCTTCGTGCCCCTGTCCCAGGCCGAGCCCGGCGACCTGATCTTCTTCTTCGATCCCCGGTTCGACGGCTCCGGCGGCACCCTGCCCACCACCCACATGGGCATCTATGTGGGCAACGGCCAGTTCATCCACGCCTCCACCACCAGCTACCGCGTGCAGTACGACAATGTGTACGGCAGCTACTACACCCCCTACATCGTGGGCGTGAAGCGCATCAGCTGAGATGTCAAAGGTCCCTATCCGAGTTTCGGATAGGGACTTGTTTTTTCTCTTTACTTTTCCGGCGGAATGCGATAGAATAGAGAAAAATAGCCTTTGGGGGTGTACCGCATGGAAGATATGGACTATACAAGGCGCTTCAGCCTGGACCTGGACCGGGACGATGAGATCAAAAGCATCCTGACCTCGGTCTACAACTCGCTGCAGGAGAAGGGGTACAACCCCATCAATCAGATCGTGGGGTACATCCTCAGCGAGGACCCCACCTATATCACCAACCACAACAACGCCCGCACCCTGATCCGCAAGCTGGACCGGGACGAGCTGCTGCGGGTGCTGCTGAAAAATTATCTGGCGGACTGACCAGAACACAACGCTGCGGAGCCGTCGCTGACGGCTCCGTTTTTGTTCAGGAGGGACCTGTTATGACCAAAAAACTCACCGCTCTGCTGCTGGCGCTGCTGATGCTGCTGCCCGGCTGCAAGGGGAAGGACCCCCAGGAGGCCCCCGCCGTCAGCGCCGACGGCGCGCTGGCGGCCATGCTGGCCGCCGCCCCGGAGGGCGCGGAGGACCCTGAGATCGCCCAGGGCGAGGTGCTGGACCGCTGCCTGGCCCTGTACGGCGTGTCCGCCGACCAGCTTGTCCAGTGCGCCGCCGCCCGGCTGGGGGGCGCGCGGGTGTTCGAGCTGGCGGTGCTCCAGGCCGCGGACAGCGCCGCCGCCGACGCCATGGCAGATGCTCTCACCGCCTACGCCAGGCAGCGCTGGGCCGCCTTCGGCGGCTACGCCCCCGACCAGGCCGCCATCGCAGACAACGCCCTGGTCGCCCGCCACGGGGACACCTGGGTGCTGCTCATCCTCAGCGCCGACCCCGACGCCGTCTACAGCGCGTTCCTGACCTTCATGGGCCAGGGGCCCTCCCCCGCGCCCACGCCCACGGAGACGCCGGAGCCCACGCCGGAGCCGACTCCCGAGCCGACACCGAAACCCACCGAGACTCCCGCTCCTACCTCGGAACCTACCCCGGAACCTACCCCCGAGCCAACGCCGGAACCCACGCCGGAGCCTACCCCCGAGCCGACGCCGGAACCCACGCCGGAGCCGTCCTCCGACCCGGAACCCACCCCCTCCATCCCCTCCTACTGGACCAAGTTCACCAAGCCGGGGATCGACAACATGACGGAGTATAACAACACCCTGGTGGTGGAGGCCTGGCGCACCGGGGACCGGTCCCGCCTGGTCCGCAAGGACAAGCAGCTGCTGGAGGCCGCCGAGGCGGTCATCGCCGAGGTCATCACCGACGGCATGAGCGACTATGAGAAGGAGTTCGCCATCTACCGCTGGATCGTCACCCACGTGGCCTACGACTACGACCACTACGACGACCACGCCAACCTCTCCAGCAGCTCCTTCACCCCCTACAACCCGCTGATTTTGGGCAAGGGCGTCTGCCTGGGCTTTTCCACTACCTTCCAGCTGTTCATGGACATGCTGGACGTGGAGTGCATCACGGTCATCGGCGCGGCCAACGCCAGTCTGGAGGATCACGCCTGGAACATGGTGCGGCTGAACGGCGCGTGGTACTGCGTGGATTCCACCTGGGACGCGGGGAAGTCGGACTCCCGCAGCTGGGCCTACTTCAACGTCACCAGCGACTATCTGGCCCGGCACGACCACCAGTGGGACTATTTCAACGTGCCCATGGCCGACACCGAGGGGAAGGGGCTGCGATCCCTCCAGCCCCGCTGAGGCCCCCGCCGCCTGCGGGCCGATGAGGACATCGGCCCCTACAGGCCGAAACAATCGCCCGGCCAGGCGCATGGCCGAACGTGGTACAGACCGATTCCTGCATCCGCACGAAGCGGACGCGGCAACGATGCAGAGACAATGCGTTTTACCTCAGCGCCGGTGATAGACGGTCGCACCGAAGGGCCGGCGGCGGGGTTTTTCAAGGGGCGGCCAGCCCCTTGAACGCACTCTTTCCCCGATTTCT
>CAVJBM010000022.1:0-5872 GCA_963647775.1 Anaerovibrio sp. | reverse complement strand
CTTGACAGCGGCGGGCGTTGGCGCTACAATACAGCCGTCGGTTAGGGAAAGCTAACCGACGGCCACATGACAGGAGGAACGAAGCATGATCCAGACAGTCCTGAAGATCGACGGGATGGCGTGCGGCATGTGCGAATCCCACATCAACGACACCATCCGCAGAAATTTCGCGGTGAAGAAGGTGACCTCCTCCCACAAGAAGGGCGAGTGCGTCATCGAGAGCGAGGAGCCCCTGGACGAGGGGGCGCTCCACGCCGCCATCGACCCCACCGGCTACACCCTGACGGCGGTGAGCGCCGGCCCGGTGGAGAAAAAGGGCGGCCTGTTCCACCGCAGATAAGGGATGCGCGGGCAAAAACGGCGCGGACTCAGAGGAGTCCGCGCCGTTCTTTTTGTGTTCAGCGGTCCCAGCGGTTGATGAGGGTCTTGATCTGGTCGGCGAACTTGCCCAGGTCCTTGTTGGGCGCGCCCTTGCAGCGGCCGATGACCTGCATCAGCTTGCGGCCCAGCTCCTCCAGCCGGATATAGGCGGGGGAGGGGGCGTAGGTCTTTCTGCCGGCGTCCGCGCCCTCGTCGGTGGCGGCGCCCTTTCTGGGCTGGGGCGGGATGCCGGGGGCCAGCATCTTGTCCGCCAGCAGGTCGTAGACCTCCTCGTAGTTGGGGGCGTGGGCGGCGAAGCCCCGGTCCCGCAGGGTCTGGGCGTAGATCTCGGTGACGGCGGCGTCCCCGTGGACCACGAAGACCTGCTTGGGCTTGGCGGTGTAGGCGTCCATCCAGCGCAGCAGGCCGTCCCGGTCGGCGTGGGAGCTGAGGCCGTGGAAGCGGACGATCTGCGCCCGGACGGCGATCTCCTCGCCGAACAGCTTCACACTGGACACCCCGTCCAGCAGCCGGCGGCCCAGGCTGCCCTCCGCCTGATAGCCCACAAAGACGATGGAGCACTCCGGCCGCCAGAGGTTGTGCTTCAGGTGGTGGCGGATGCGGCCCGCGTCGCACATGCCGGAGGCGGAGATGATGACCTTGGGCGTGGGGTCCAGGTTCAGGGCCTTGGACTCCTCGCTGCTCTCGGTGATGCAGAGGTTGTGGAACAGAAACAGATTTCCGCCCTTCAGGGCCTCGATGGCCTCCTCGTCCAGGTAGCCGTGGAGGTCCCCGGAGAAGATGCGGGTGGCCTCCCCGGCCAGGGGGGAGTCCACGTACACGGGGAAGTCGGGCACGCTCTTCACCATGCCCTGCTCCTTCATCTCCCGCATGAAGTACAGCAGCTCCTGGGTGCGGCCCACGGCGAAGGAGGGGATCACCACATTGCCGCCCCGGCCCAGGGTCTTGTCAATGATTTTGGCCAGGTCGGCGGCGTAGTCCGGCTTCTCGTCCACGTTGTGGAGCCGGTCGCCGTAGGTGGACTCGGTGAGGACGTAGTCCGCCTCGGTGATATACTGGGGGTCCCGGATGATGGGCTGCTCCCGATTGCCGATGTCGCCGGAAAAGACGATCTTGCGGGTCTCACCGCCCTCGGTGAGCCACATCTCCACGCTGGCGGAGCCCAGCAGGTGCCCGGCGTCCACAAAGTTCAGGCGGATGCCGTCCCCCAGGTCCAGCTCCTGCCCGTACTCCGCTGTAACCACGTGGCGCATGGTCTTTTCCACATCCTCCAGGGTGTAGAGGGGCTCCACCGGGGCCTTGCCCGCCCGCTGGCCCTTCTGGTTCTGCCAGGCGGCGTCGCTCTCCTGGATGTGGGCGGAGTCCCGCAGCATGATGGACAGCAGGTGCCCCGTCAGGCGGGTGCAGTAGATGTTGCCGGCGAAGCCCTGCTTGATGAGCAGGGGCAGGCGGCCGGAGTGATCGATGTGGGCGTGGGTGACCACCACGTGGTCGATGTCGCCGGGGTGGAAGTCCAGCACGGCGTTGTCCACCTCGTCCCGGCCCTGCTGAAGGCCGCAGTCCACCAGCAGCTTCTTGCCGCCGCACTCCACACAGTGGCAGCTGCCCGTAACGGCCCGGGCCGCGCCGAAGAATGTCAGTCTCATGGAATACCTCCCGGTGTTTTTATCGTCAGGTCTATTTTATCCCATTTTGCCGGCGGTGTAAATAGAAAAAGCGCGCCCCGGGGCGGGACGCGCTTTTGGGGATCTAATTGCGGCGGTCGGCCACGCTCTCCCCCTCCATCAGCAGGAAGGGGACCCGCTCGTGGACGGGGGGCAGGCCGCTGCGCTCCATCCGCTCCAGCAGGAGCTCCACGCCCCGGCGGGCGATGCAGGCGGTGTCCTGCCGGACGGTGGCCAGGCAGGGCGTGAGGAAGCGGGACAGGGGCACCCCGTCGAAGCCCACCACGGAGATGTCCTCCGGCACCCGCAGCCCCCGGTCCCGCAGGGCCCGGATGGCCCCGATGGCGATGACGTCGGACAGGGCAAAGACGGCGGTGAGCTCCGGGCAACGGTCCAGCAGGCGGCCGGCGGCGGCGTACCCGCCGTCCAGGGAGTAGCGGCAGGGCTCGCCGATGCGGTCGGCATCGAAGGGGAGGCCGTGCCGCTCAAAGCTGCGGCGGCAGCCCTGGATGCGGCTGAAGCCGATCTGGGAGCAGGCCCAGTTGCCGCCCAGGATGCCGATGCTCCGGTGGCCCCGATCCAGCAGGAGGTCCACGGCGGTCTCGGCGCCGGCGGCGTCGTCGGTGGTGACGCTGGAGAGGTTGGGGTAGTCAAATTCCTCCGCCGTGTTGGTCAGCAGGGCGCAGGGGACGGTGATGGAGTGGAAATCCTGCCGGAAGTACTCCAGATCGCCCCCCAGGAACAGGATGGCGGGGGGCTTGAACTCCCGGCACACCTGCCGGGCGAAGGCCACCTCGTTGGCCTCCTCGTCCAGGTAGTAGAGGGCGGCGTCCAGCCCGTGGTTCTGCAGATGCTGCTGCACGTGCTCCACCATGTCGGCAAAGAGCATGTTCTGGGTGCCCTTGAGGATCACGGCCACCCGGCGGCCGGACTGCTGCTTCAGGTTGCGGGCGTTGCTGTTGGGCTGAAAGCCGTACTGCTCCACCACCTCCAACACCCGCTGGCGGGTGGCCTCGCTGACGTCGGGGTAGTTGTTCAGCACCCGGGACACCGTGGCCACCCCGCAGCCGGAGAGCCGCGCGATGTCCTTGATGGTCATGGCTGCCATGCGCTCAGCCCTTCACGGCGCCGGCGGCCACGCCCTTGATGATGTGCTTCTGGCACAGCAGGTAGAAGATGATCACCGGCAGGATGGACAGCAGGATCAGGGCCATGGTGGCGCCCATATCCACGCTGCCGTAGCTGCCCTTCAGGTACTGGATGAGGATGGGGATGGTCATATACTGGGTGCGGTCCAGCACCAGGTAGGGCAGGAGGTAGTCGTTCCACACCCACATGATCTCCAGCACGCCCACGGAGATCATGGTGGGCTTCAGCATGGGCAGCACCACCAGGAAGAAGGTGCGGATGGGCCCGCAGCCGTCGATGGCGGCGGCCTCCTCGATCTCCAGGGGGATGGACTTGACGAAGCCGGCGAACATGAACACCGCCAGCCCCGCGCCGAAGCCCAGGTACACGATGGGGATGGTCCAGGGGGTGTTCAGCTTCAGGGTGTCCGCCGTGCGGGACAGGGTGAACATCACCATCTGGAAGGGCACCACCATGGAGAACACGCAGAGATAGTACACGATCTTGCTGACCTTGCTGCCCACCCGGGAGATGTACCAGGCGGCCATGGAGGTGCACAGCAGGATCAGGAAGGTGGAGGCCACGGTGATGAACAGGCTGAAGAACACCGCCTTGGGGAAGGGATAGTCGCCGAAGGTCATGCCCTTGATGTAGTTCTGAAGGCCCATGAAGGTCTCCTCATTGGGCAGGGCGAAGGTGTCGGTATTCACGGCGGCGTTGGACTTGAAGGAGTTGATGAGCACCAGCAGAATGGGCATCAGGTAGACGATGCACACGATGGCCAGCACGATGCTCAGCACCGTCTTGCCCCATTTTTTCCGCTTGTGGAGTCTGGGTCCGCTCATTACTGCTGCACCTCCTTTTTCCGGGTGGCCCGGAGCTGGATGAGACTGATGACCGCCACCAGGATGAAGAACACCACGGCCTTTGCCTGACCCACGCCGCGGTTGTTGCCGCCGCCGGAGTAGAAGGCGCTGTAGATGTTCAGGGCCAGCATCTCGGTGGTCTTGATGACGGAGCCGTCCGCCTGCTGGAGGAAGGGCCGGCCGCCGGTGAGGGCCAGGTTCTGGTCGAACAGCTTGAAGCCGTTGGTCAGGCTGAGGAAGGTGCAGATGGTGATGGAGGGCATCATGTTGGGGATGGTGATGTGCCACAGGGTCTGCCAGCCGCTGGCGCCGTCGATCTGGGCGGCCTCCAGCATATCCTCGGGGATGGCCTGGAGCCCGGCGATATAAATGATCATCATATAGCCCACCTGCTGCCAGCACAGGAGGATGATCAGGCCCCAGAAGCCGTACTTGCTCTCCAGCACCACGGAGGTGCCGTACTTCATCAGGATGCCGTCAAAGATGGTGGACCAGATATAGCCCAGCACGATGCCGCCGATGAGGTTGGGCATGAAGAACACCGTGCGGAAGATGTTGGAGCCGCGGATGTTCCGGGTGAGCAGATAGGCCACCAGGAAGGCCAGCAGATTGATGAGCACCAGGGACACAAAGGCGAACAGGGCGGTGAACCAGAAGGCGTGGATAAAGCTGTTGTCCTGGAAGGCCTTCACATAGTTCTGGAAGCCCACCCAGGTCCACTTGCTGGTCAGCTTGAACTTGCAGAAGGACAGGAACGCGCCCTTCAGGAAGGGGTAGAGAAAGCCGATGCAGAAGGCTGCGAAGGTGGGCAGCAGGAAGAGCCATACCTTGCGCTGGATGGGCCGGCGGATCAGCTTGGAGTTCAGTGCGGCGGGGTCGTGCTGTTTGCGGCGGACGGCCATGGGATGCTCACGCTCCTTTTTTGTTTCCGGTGATAGGCGGACGGTGTCCGGAGAGGCGGGCCGGAGGGAGGCTCCGGCCCACCTCTCCGGGCACTGTGCTAAAAAATATGTGGGGCGGGCGAAGCGCCCGCCCCACATAAACTTACTCAGGTGATGTTCAGCTCAGGGGAGCTTTTAGCCGTTCTCGTTGGCGTACTGGGTAGCCCAGCCCTGAACGAAAGCGGTCTCAACATCGGCCCAATCGCCGGTGCCGGAGGTGTACTTGCTCAGAGCGTCCACGACGGCGGCGCGCCAGTCGTCAACGGCGGGAGTGTAGTTGAAGGCCCAGGTGACGGTGTAGTTGCCGTTGGCAACGTACTCGTTGGCCTGCGCGAAGAACACATTCTCGGGGGCCTTGGCGTTCTTGAAGGGGCAGGGACCAAACTGCTCGGCCATCATGGTGGTGCCCTCGTCAGAGGTGACGACCCAGTACATGAAGTCCAGGGTGGCCTTGATGTCGTCGGGATCGGCGTCCTTGTTCACGGCCCAGCAGTTCTCGGTGCCGCAGCACAGGCCGGCCTTGTCCTCGCCGTCAACGCCGCAGTAGATGGGGATCATGGCCAGATCGTCGGGGTTCATCAGGAAGCCCTTGTCCGTGGAGGTGACGAGGTTGGAGTACTCCCAGGTGCCGTTCTGATAGAACACGGCCTTGCCGGTGCCGAACTCGGCCTCGGCCTCGTCGCCGGTGGCGCTGTTCAGCGCGGCACCGGTGGTGGCGGAGTCAGTGATGTAGAGGTCCCAGATGTTCTTGTAGTTCTGGAGGTAGGTGCCCTTGATGGTGGCGGGCTGGCTGGTGATGCCGTCGTCCCGGAACTCATAGTACAGGGGCATGTTGGCCAGGTGGCCGGAGAAACGCCAGGAGGAGGAGCCGTCCAGACCGGCGGAGGTGAAG
>CAVJBM010000021.1:1928-2361 GCA_963647775.1 Anaerovibrio sp. | reverse complement strand
GAACAACGCCAAGTGGACCTGGTTCGCCATCGGCTATCAGTGCGGCTTCGCCTATGTGATCGCCCTGATGATCAACCAGTTCGGCAAGCTGTTCACCGGCAATGTGAACATCATCGGCCTGATCTTCGCCATCGCCTTCCTGGTGCTCATCATCTACATGCTCTTCAAGCCCTACAAGGAGGCCACCAAGCTCAAGACCGCCGTCAAGGCCTGAGCTGAGTTCTTTCCCGTCTGATTTGTGAAAGGAGTGAGTTTGTTATGCTGCTGTGGCTGAAGGAAAATCTGGGAACGATCCTGATTTGTATTGTATTGCTTGCCATCGTCGTGGCGATCTCCGCCTACCTGATCCGAAGCAAGAAGCAGGGCAAATCCTCCTGCGGCAACAACTGCGCCCACTGCGCCATGCACGGCCAGTGCCACAAAGGACAATAAG
>CAVJBM010000021.1:0-1918 GCA_963647775.1 Anaerovibrio sp. | reverse complement strand
ATAAGACAGTATTCCCTCTGAGCCCGGCGGGCAGGCTGCGAAAGCGGTCTGCCCGCCGGGCTTTTCCGCGTATTCCGTCCCGCAGGGGGAATACTGTCATGGAAAGCGAAAAAACCTGTTGACAAATCAGGTAGGTTATGCTATTCTAATTGCGGTTAGAGAAATCTAACTATAATTTTAACAGAACAGTTAGATGTGTCTAACCGTGAGAGGAGCGGCATGGAATGAGTGTAGTGATCCTTGGCGGAAACGAGTGTATGGAGTGCCGCTATCGGGAATTGTGTGAGTCCTACGGCTGCCGGGTGAAGATCTTCACCAAGCCCGCCGGCGGCCTGCGGCGGAAGATGGGCTGTCCCGACCTGATGGTGTTTTTCACCAGCACCATGTCCCACAAGATGGTCCAGGGCGCCCTCAGCGAGGTGAAGGGCCAGCGCACGGTGATCGAGCGCTGCCACACCAGTTCGCTGGCGGCCCTGCGGGGCATCCTGGAGAAGCACGCCGGCAGGGAGGAGGCCGCCTGTGTCGGATGAGTTGATGGTGCGTCAGTGCGCGCCCACTCTGGCCGGCATCAAGACCGGCAGCCTGTTCTCCTGTCCCTACGACAGCCGGGAGGCCCTGCTGGCGGAGATCCGCGACCTGAACCGCCGCCTGGTGCCCAAGGGGCTCTACCTGCTGCCCATGCGCTTTGGCCGCCGGGCCACGCTGTACCTTTTCCGTCCGGCCCGGCTGTCCCGGGATCTGACGGATTCGCTGGCGGCGGAGATCCTGGCCGACGCCGGCTATCAGGGCAAAAACGCCGGGCAGTGCGTGGCCGAACTGGCCCGCCGCCTGCGCACGGAGGAGCAGTTTCCCCACGAGGTGGGCCTGTTCCTCAGCTACCCGCCGGAGGACGTGAAGGGCTTCATCGACAACCGGGCAGGCAACTTCAAGTGTGTGGGCCTCTGGAAGGTCTACGGGGACGAGGCGCGGGCGCGGGCGCTGTTCCGGCGCTATGACAGGTGCACGGCGGACTACTGCCGGTGCCTGAACGCGGGCTGCGGGCTGGATGAACTGGCCGTAGCCATGTGAAACATATTAGAAAGGAAGTCATTGAAATGAGCAAAACTGCAGTGATCTATTGGAGCGGCACCGGCAACACCCAGGCCATGGCGGAGGCAGTGCTGGCGGGCATGAAGGCGGCTGGGGCCGAGGCGGTCCTGCTGACCCCCGACCAGGTGAACGCCGCCGTGCTGTCCGACCTCACCGGCGTGGCCATGGGCTGCCCGGCCATGGGGGCCGAGGTGCTGGAGGAGTCCGAGTTCGACCCCATGTTCCAGTCCATCAAGGGCAGCCTGGGCGGCAAGAAGGTGGGCCTGTTCGGCTCCTACGGCTGGGGCGACGGCGAGTGGATGCGCACCTGGGAATCCGACTGCGAGGATGCCGGCGTGGCCCTGGCCTGTGAGAGCGTGATCTGCGCCGGCAGCCCGGACGCGGAGGCCCTTCAGGCCTGCGACGACATGGGCAGGCAGCTGGCGGGGTGATCGCCATGAGCGCGCGCAGGATGCTCCAGGGGAAGCTGGTCACGCTGCTGCTGGCCTTCCTCACGGTGGCGGCCGCCGCGGCGGCAGAGCATCTGTGAAGCAACGCGGACCTTGGATCAGGAAAAGGGACGGCCCCGGCGCGGTCTGTGCCGGGGCTGTTTTTTGCCCAGAGGGCGAGGTGACAAAAAGTCAGGAGAAATTTGAAAATAACGCTTGCATTTCTCTCTTAGCTGTGGTATTATATCCAAGGCTCAAGTGAGCGAAGTAAATATCCGGGTGTGGCGAAGTTTGGTATCGCGCTTGACTGGGGGTCAAGAGGCCGCAGGTTCAAGTCCTGTCACTCGGACCAAACAATGATAATCCGAACTACATTATCCAAGTGGGTAATGTGTTCGGAT
>CAVJBM010000020.1:0-30442 GCA_963647775.1 Anaerovibrio sp. | reverse complement strand
GAGGCCTGCAGCGGCCTGTGGATCCGTGAGCCGGAGCAGTACCGCGGCAGCTGGCGCAGCCTGAAGCCGGACGCCGCCCGCCTGCGGCTGGAGCTGGGCTGCGGCAAGGGCCGCTTCACAGCGGAGACCGCCGCCGCCCACCCGGAGGACCTGTACGTGGCCGTGGAGCGGGTGGCCGACGCCATGGTCATCGCCATGGAGCGCTGCCGGGCGCTGGGGCTGACCAATGTGTTCTTCATCGACGGGGACGCCGCGGTGCTCAGCGACTACTTCGCCCCCGACGAGGTGGACCTCATCTACATCAACTTCTGCGACCCGTGGCCCTCGGTGAAGCACGCCCCCCGGCGGCTCACCCACGAGAACTTCCTGCGCAGCTACCGCAGGGTGCTGCGGGACGGCGGCGAGATCCGCTTCAAGACCGACAACCGCGACCTGTTCGAGTGGTCCCTGTTCCAGTTCCCCAAGGCGGGCTTCGCCCTCAGCCAGGTGACCCGGGATCTCCACGCCGACGGCGTGCAGGGGGTCATGACGGACTACGAGGAGAAATTCCACGCCATGGGCACCCCCATCAACCGCTGCGTGGGCACCAAGGGCCCCCTGCCCGACGTGCCGGTGGAGGACGGCCTGCGCGCTGCCCTGCCGGAGTACCAGCTGCGTCCCGTGACCGGGGAGGACGAGGGCCCAGTACTGGCCCTGATGGCGGGCAACGCCGACTACTACGCCCTCACCGACAGCGTGCCCACCCTGGAGTCTCTGCGGGCAGACCGGGCGGCCCTGCCGCCCCGGTGCGTCCCGGGGCAGAAGTGCTTTGCCGCCCTGTGGCAGGACGGGAAGCCCGCGGTGCTGCTGGACCTCATCTCCGGCTATCCCCGGGAGCGCACCCTGTTCGTGGGCCTTTTCGAGGTGGCGGCGGAGCTGCGCCGCACCGGCGTGGGCCGCCGGGCGGCGGCCGCCCTGCAGGCCGCCGCCAAGGGCGCGGGCATGGACAGCGTGCGCCTGGCCTGCCTGAAGAACAACGAGGGCGGCCGCGCCTTCTGGGACGCCATGGGCTTCGCCGTCATCCGGGACAGCGTCACCGGGGACCAGCGGCGGGACCCCGTGTGGATCCTGGAGCGAAGGGTGTGAGATGCCCATGAACAGGACCATTGGAATGGCGGGCTCCCTGACGGCCCTGTGCGCCGCGGTGATCTTCGCCGCGTCCATGCCGACGGGGGCGCTCTGGGTGAGTTACGGCTCCTCCATGTTTATCGCCTTCGGCTTTGTGCTGATGATGAGCGCCTTTGCCGCCGCCGCGCCGCCGGACCGCAGGGCGGCGGGCTATGGGGCCCTGGGCTTTGCCTGCGCCTACGCCGCCGTGATCCTCGTGGTGTACTTCACCCAGCTGACCGCCGTGCGCTTCGGCGGGCTGACGGAGCAGGCCGCCGAGCTGCTGGACTTTCAGCGGTTTGGCCTGTTCTTCAGCTGCGACCTGCTGGGCTATGCCCTGATGTCGCTGGCTGCCTTCTTCGCCGGGCTGACCGTCACCGGCCGCACTGGGGCGGACCGCTGGCTGCGGGCCCTGCTGATGATCCACGGGGTGTTTTTCATCAGCTGCCTGGTGATGCCCGTGCTGGGGGTGTTCCGGGCGGGCGGCCCCGCCTGGGCGGGGGTGGCGGCGCTGGAGCTCTGGTGCGTCTACTTCTGCCCCATCTGCGTGCTGTCTCTTCTGCGCTTCCGGCGGACCCAAAGCTGAAAAAAGCCCGGACAGGCTTTCCTGTCCGGGCTTTTGCCGTGTTCAGTTGTCCTCGATGAGCCGCAGCCCGGCGGTGTCCGTCACCGGGAGGGAAAAGACAATGGCCTTGGCGCGGGTGTCCAGCCCGGCCTCCTTCATGATGGAGGCCATGATGGCGTCCTTCTGCCCGGCGGAGGCTACGATGAAGATCAGGTCCTTCTCCGACGCCAGGGAGATGCCCAGAAACCGCTCCGCCTGCTGCATCCCGGTGCCCTTGGCGTGGATGACGGTGCCGCCGCCGGCCCCCGCGTGGCGGGCCGCGTCCATGACGGTCTCGCTGTAGCCCTGCTCGGAAATGGCGATCAGCAGTTCGTGCTCGGTATTTTTCAAGGTGGATTCCTCTCCTTTTTCAAAATTCTGCCCGGCGGTGAGAAAGGCCAGTTCCCGCTTGCCGCCGATGCTGCTCAGGGGCACGGTGAAGGCGATGCCCGTGCCGGGTACGTCGATGCGCATCTCCCGCCGGAGGGCGCCGCGGATCTCGCTCCACACGCCGTCGGTGACCAGAGCGAAGCACACGGCCTTCTCCGTGCGGTCCAGGCCCAGGTAATTCAGGGTCTCGCCGGCGGCGGTGCCGTGGCCCAGGGTGACCAGATTGACCGCCGCGCCCCGCTGCTGATAGAGGTCGATGAACCGGGGCAGGCGGCTGCGGTCGGTGATGGTGAACATCAGATACAGTTCCATAGTCCGCCCTCCTTACAGCCGGATGATGTCGTAGTTGTCCAGATGGGCCAGGGGGTCGCCGGCGGGAGCGGCTGCCGCGGGGGCGCGCCTGGCCCGTAGCTGGCAGACCAGCCCGAGGATCTGGATGGTGATGAGGGGGGTCATGGCCACCATGGCCACCACGCCGAAGGCGTCGGTGATGATATTGCCCCCCACGGCGGAGCAGGCCCCGGTGGCCAGGGGCAGGAGGAAGGTGGCCGTCATGGGGCCGGAGGCCACGCCGCCGGAGTCGAAGGCCACGGCGGTGAAGATCTTGGGCACGAAGAAGGACAGGGCCAGGGCGATGGCGTACCCCGGCACCACCAGCCACAGGATGGAGATGCCCGTGAGCACCCGCACCATGGCCAGCCCCACGGACACGGCCACGCCGATGGACAGGCTCTTCAGCAGGGCGGAGCCGGAGATGGCCCCGTTGGTGAGCTCCTCCACCTGCCGCATGAGGACGTAGACCGCCGGCTCGGCCATGACGATGAAGTAGCCGATGACCATGCCCACGGGGACGATGACCCACCGATAGGGCAGGGAGGCCAGCACCTCCCCCAGGTAGGAGCCGGCGGGCATGAAGCCCACGTTGGCCCCCGTGAGGAAGAGCACCAGGCCGATGTACGTGTACAGCAGGCCCACGCCGATGCGGATGAGGGCCCGGCGGTCCAGCTTGAGGCAGATCACCTGAAACAGGCCGAAGAACACCACGATGGGGGCCAGGGCCACGGCGATCTCCTTGAGATAGGCGGGCAGCTCGTGGGCGAACAGCTTGGCCAGGGTGACGGAGTGGTCGATGACCGGCATGGCGGCGGGGACGTACTCGGTGCTGTCCGGCCGGTAGATGAGGCTGAGGATGAGCACCGCCAGAATGGGCCCGATGGAGCACAGGGCCACCAGGCCGAAGCTGTCGTTGGCGGCGTGCTTGTCGCTCCGGATGGCGGAGATGCCTACGCCGAAGGCCATGATGAAGGGCACCGTCATGGGCCCGGTGGTGACGCCGCCGGAGTCAAAGGCCACGGCCAGAAAATCCTTGGGGGCCAGGGCCGCCAGCAGGAACACCACCGCGTAGAACCCCACCAGCAGAGGGGGCAGGGGGATGGAGAACAGCATACGCAGCAGGGCCACCACCAGAAACAGCCCCACCCCCGCGGCCACCGCCAGGATGAGCACCATGTTGGGGATGGACTGGACCTGATTGGCCAGCACCTGGAGATCGGGCTCGGAAATGGTGATCATAAAGCCCAGCAGGAAGCCCAGGGGCAGGATGATCCCAAGCTTCTTGGTGCGGGTGATGCGGGCGCCCAGCCGCTCGCCCATGGGCTCCATGGCCAGCTCCGCCCCCAGGGTGAAGAACATCATCCCTGCCAGCAGCAGCAGCGCCCCCGCCAGGAAGGCAAGCAGGATGCTGGCGGGCATGGGGGCCAGCGTCACCGACAAAAGCAGGACGATGGCCACGATGGGCAGGACGGCCTTCAGGGCCTCCTGCCATTTTTCCTGTAATTTCGCGCGATACAATAGACCCGTTCCTTTCCTCGTTGTATTTTATCCCAAGTATTATACTATAAGGACCGTGAAAAAGATACCACAAAATTGTAAACGATTCCGGAAGGGCCGCGGGGGCTTGAACCCGGGGGAAAAATCTGCGATAATAGAGACAAACTGCCGCCGAAGAAAGGGAGCCGCGCCCATGAAACGCATCTGCATCGGAATACTGGCCCACGTGGACGCGGGCAAGACCACCCTCACCGAGGCCATGCTCTACCGGGCCGGGGCCATCCGCCGGCTGGGCCGGGTGGACCACGGGGACGCCTTTCTGGACACGGAGGCCCTGGAGAAGGAGCGGGGCATCACCATCTTCGCCAAGCAGGCGGTGCTCCGCCGGGGGGAGCTGGAGCTCACCCTGCTGGACACCCCGGGCCACGCGGACTTCTCCGCCGAGACCGAGCGGGCCCTCCAGGCGCTGGACTACGCCATCCTGCTGGTGAGCGCCGCCGACGGCGTCCAGGGCCACACGGAGACCCTGTGGAGACTGCTGGCCCACCACCGGGTGCCCACCTTTATTTTCGTCAACAAGATGGACCAGCCGGGGGCGGACCGGGCGGCCCTGCTGGCGCAGCTGCGCCGCCGACTCAGCGAGGGCTGCGCGGACCTGGCGGACGAGCCCGCCGCGGCGGAGCAGGCCGCCCTCTGCGACGAGGGCCTGCTGGAGAACTACCTGGCGGGGACCCTGCCCGATACCGGCGACCTGGCCGCCCTCATCGCCCAGCGGCGGCTGTTCCCCTGCCTGTTCGGCTCCGCTTTGAAGCTGGACGGCGTGGACGGACTGCTGGACGCGCTGGAGCAGTACGCGCTGGAGCCGGCGTGGGGCCCCGACTTTGCCGCCCGGGTGTTCAAGATCAGCCGGGACGAGCGGGGGGAGCGGCTTACCTGGCTGAAGGTCACCGGCGGCGCCCTCCGGGCGCGGGACGCCGTCCGCGGCCCGGACTGGGAGGAGAAGGTCACCCAGCTGCGGCTGTACTCCGGGGGAAAATTCACCGTCCTGGACGAGGCCCCGGCGGGCACGGTGTGCGCCGCCGCAGGGCTTACCCACACCCGGGCAGGGGAGGGCCTCGGCGCGGAGGAGAGTTGGTCCGGGCCCGAGCTGGAGCCGGTGCTCACCTATCAGGTGCTGCCGCCGGAGGGGTGCGACGCCCACACTCTGCTGTCCAGGCTGCGCATTCTGGAGGAAGAAGACCCCCAGCTCCGGGTGGAGTGGGACGGCCGGGCCGGGGAGATCCGGGTGAGCCTCATGGGCGAGGTGCAGACCCAGGTGCTCCAGCGGGTGATGGCAGAGCGCTTCGGGCTGGAGGTGGACTTCGGCCCCGGCAGCATCGTCTATCTGGAGACCATTGCCGCCCCCGTGGTGGGGGTGGGGCACTTCGAGCCCCTGCGGCACTACGCCGAGGTCCACCTGCTGCTGGAGCCGCTGGAGCGGGGCAGCGGCCTGGTGCTGGGCTCCGCCTGCTCCGAGGACGAGCTGGACGGCCACTGGCAGCGGCTCATCCTCACCCACCTGGCGGAAAAGCAGCACGTGGGCGTGCTCACCGGCGCGCCCATCACGGATATGAAGCTCACCCTGCTCACCGGCCGGGCCCATCTGAAGCACACCGAGGGGGGCGACTTCCGCCAGGCCACCTGGCGGGCGGTGCGCCAGGGCCTCATGAGCGCGGAGAGCGTCCTGCTGGAGCCGTGGTACGCCGTGCGCCTGTCCGTCCCCGCCGACTGCGTGGGCCGGGCCATGACCGACCTCCAGCGGCTGGGGGGCAGCCTTGACGCCCCGGAGCAGACGGGGGAGACCGCCGTCCTCACGGGCTTCGCCCCGGTGTCCGCCCTGGAGGGCTACGCCGCCCAGGTGGCGGCCTACACCGGCGGCCGGGGCCGGCTGAGCTGCACCGTGGACGGCTACCGCCCCTGCCACAACGCCGCCGAGGTCGTGGCCGCCGCGGGCTACGACCCGGAGCGGGACACCGAAAATCCATCCTCCTCCGTGTTCTGCGACCACGGGGGGAGCGTCACCGTGCCGTGGAACGAGGCCCCCGCCCGGATGCATCTGGACAGCGGCTGGCGGCCCGAGGGGGAGCCGGAGGCGGAGCGTGCGCCCGCCCGCCCCGCCATGAGCTACGAGCGCCACGCCGCCCTGGAGAAGGAGCTGGCCGCCATTTTCGAGCGGACCTACGGCCCCGTCAGGCCCCGGGCCTTCCAGCCCTCCCGCCCGGCGGCCCAGCCCAAGGCCAAGCCCTGGAAGGGGCTGAAGGCCCCCCTCCGGGAGGAGTGGGTGCTGGTGGACGGCTACAACATCATCCACGCCTGGCCCGAGCTGCGGGAGTTGGCGGCGGTGGACCTGGAGGGGGCGCGCCAGCGGCTCATCCACCGGCTGCGGAACTATCAGGGCTGGCGGCGGTGCAAGGTCATCGTGGTGTTCGACGCCTATAGGATCAAGGGCAACCCCGGCAGCATGGAGCTGTACGGCGACCTGTGGGTGGTGTACACCAAGGAGGCGGAGACCGCCGATATGTATATCGAAAAGACCACCTACGATCTGAGCCGCAAGGACCACCGGGTGCGGGTGGCCACCTCCGACGGGCTGGAGCAGCTGATCATCCTGGGCCACGGGGCCGTGCGGGTCAGCGCCATGGAGTTCCTCCGGGAGCTGGAGCGGGTGGAGGGCGAGATCCGCGCCGTCATCGAGGGGAAATAGGTTTTGCTTCCTATTTGAGGGTGAACGTGATATAATTATCAAATAAAAGCAGAGGCTGCCGCTCCTGCCGTCCAGCCAGGCGCACCATCCGGCGCCGCGCAGCCTGCTTTGTCATCCTGAGCGCAGCGAGGGATCTTATCGGAAAGATCCTTCGGCGCGTCTGCGCCTCAGAATGACGGGACGATGCCGGTGCGCCTGTAGGGGCCGCTGTCCCCAGCGGCCCGTGGGCGGCCATGCGGTCCAGAATCAAGAAGCGAGGGATATTTATGGAACTGAAAGAGACCAGACTGACCAGCCGGCAGGTATTTGACGGCGTGCTGCTGAAGGTGTACCGGGACACGGTGCGCCTGCCCGACGGCAGAGAGGCCACCCGGGAGGTGGTGCGCCACCCCGGCGCGGTGGTCATCGTCCCCGTGGACGAGGCGGGCAATGTCCACCTGGTGCGGCAGTTCCGCTATCCCTATGACTGCACCCTGCTGGAGGTCCCCGCCGGCAAGCTGGAGCCGGGGGAGGAGCCCTTCCCCGCGGCACAGCGGGAGCTGGAGGAGGAGATCGGCGCGCAGGCGGCGGACTGGCTCCCCATGGGGGAGGCCATACCTACCCCCGGCTTCTGCGATGAGCTGCAGCACGTCTATCTGGCCCGGGGGCTCACCTTCGGGGCCACCCACCCCGATGAGGACGAATTTCTGGAGCAGGTGTCCCTCCCCATGGCCGAGGCCGTGGCCATGGCGGTGGACGGCCGCATCCGGGACTGCAAGACGGCGGCCGCCATCCTGCGGGCCTATCTGCTGATGGAGGGCGAGCGCCATGGGTAAAAAGCTCCTTGTGGTGGAGGATGAGAAGAACATCGTGGACATCCTGGCCTTCAACCTGAAGCGGGAGGGCTACGAGGTGGTCACCGCCATGGACGGCGCCGCCGGCCTGGCCCTGGCCCTGGAGGAGGACCCGGATCTCATCCTGCTGGACCTGATGCTGCCCAAGCTGGACGGCTTTGAGGTCTGCCGCCGCCTGCGGGAGCAGGGACGGACCACCCCGGTGATCATGCTCACCGCCCGGGAGGAGGAGACCGACAAGGTCCTGGGCCTGGAGCTGGGGGCGGACGATTACATCACCAAGCCCTTCTCCATGCGGGAGCTGCTGGCCCGGGTGAAGGCCAACATCCGCCGCACGGACATGGCGGCCGCCGCGGCTGCCCCCGCCCAGCGGCTGGAGCTGGGGCGCATCACCGTGGATCTCCAGTCCATGACGGTGTATAAGGACGGCGCGCCCCTGGAGCTGACCCAGCGGGAGTTCGAGCTGGTGCGGGTCCTGGCCTCCCGCCGGGGGCAGGTGCTCTCCCGGGAGGCGCTGATGGAGCAGGTGTGGAATTACGAGGGCTACGTGGGCGACGTGCGGGCCGTGGACGTGGCGGTGCGCCGCCTGCGGGAGAAGCTCGAGGACGACCCCGCCGACCCCCGCTTCATCGTCACCCGCCGGGGCGCAGGCTATGTGTTCGGCGGGTGAGCGCGGCAGACTGACCGCGGGGGAGTCCTCCCCGGCGCGGGTGCGCCGTATGAGTGTTTTGCAGAGCAAAACCTCAGCGCAAGGCGGAATTCACTTCCGCCGCGCAAATCAAATCAAACGGGGTCCCCGTCCGGCCTGCCGGATGGGGCGCGGCCCCGCCGAGCCCCGCTTCATCGTCACCCGCCGGGGCGCAGGCTGCGTGTTCGGCGGGTAGACCGGACTGAAGAAAGAAAGGAGGTGCCCCCGTGCGCCGCAATCTGCACATGAAGCTGGTGCTCATCATGGTGCTGCTCATCGTCTCGCTGATGACGGTGGTGGGCGCCTTCCTGATGAACTCCGTCACCGGCTACTACATCAACGATTTTTACAGCCAAGTGGCCGCCGCCTTCGGCCAGGAGAACGTGGACTTCGTCCGCGACCTGGAGACCCCCACCGAGGGGGAGACCGACGGCGGGATCAAGATGGGCGAGGTGCTGTCCGCCTATGTGGGCGTGCTGGGGGTGGACGGCCGCACCCGCAACTACTACGTGCTGGACGGCACTGCCGGCCGATACATCACCGGCTCCGCCGAGGAGCCGGAGGGCGGCCTGGAGATCACCCCCAACATCTCCGCCGCCCTGCTGGGGGAGGTGGGCTTTGACAGCGACGTCACCGCCGACTACATGGACGCCGCCATCCCCATCATCCGGGGCAGCGACCGCTACATCGTCTACCTTCTGGACGACCGCTCCACGGTCCAGAGCCTGAACAGCCAGATGTTCCGCCTGATCCTGGAGGCCCTGGCCCTGGGCCTGGTGATCTCCGTGCTGCTGTCCTTCCTGCTGGCCAAGACCATGGTCACCCCCCTCCAGCGGCTGACCCGCGGCTTACAGGAGGTGGCCGCCGGCGACTTCTCCAAGCGGGTGGAGGTCACGTCCCGGGACGAGATCGGCCTGCTGACCGAGAGCTTCAACTCCATGGCCGGGCAGCTGCAATCCACCATCGCCGCCGTGGAGAACGAGCGCAACAAGCTGGACACCCTCTTCCTCCACATGGCCGACGGCGTGGTGGCCTTCGACCGGGAGGGGGCCGTGATCCACGTGAACCCCGCCGCCCAGCGGATGCTCCGCCGGGCCATCGGGGAGGGGGACTCCTACGGCGGCGTGTTCGGCGCCCTGTTCCCCTTTGAGCAGGTGGCCGCCGCCCCCGCGCCCCTCAGCGCGGAGCTGGCGGTGGACGGCCAGGCGCTGGAGCTGCTGATGGCCCCCTTCGCCCGGGCCAACCAGGGCGGCGTGCTGGTGCTCATCCACGACGTCACCGAGCAGCGGGCGGCGGAGCAGATGCGCAAGGAGTTCGTGGCCAACGTGTCCCACGAGCTGCGCACCCCCCTGACCAACATCCGCAGCTATGCCGAGACCCTGGAGGACGGCTACGGGGAGCTGCCCCCGGACACGGCCAAGAGCTTTCTTGGGGTCATTCTCAGCGAGTCCGACCGCATGACCCACATCGTGCAGGACCTGCTCACCCTGTCCCGGTTCGACTCCGGCCGGAGCGAGCTGAACATCACCCGCTTCCCCTTCGGCAAGGCCGTGCGGGACACCTATCAGGCCTTCCTCATGGACGCCCAGAAGCACGCCCACACCCTCACCCTGGACATGCCCGGCGACCTGCCGGAGATCCTGGCCGACCGGGAGCGGGTGGTGCAGGTGATGGTGAACATCGTGTCCAACGCGGTGAAGTACACCCCCGACGGGGGCACCATCGTCATCTCCGCCGGCACGGCGGGGGACAGGGTGTGGATGCAGGTGGACGACAACGGCATCGGCATTCCCGCCGGGGACCGGAGCCGCATTTTCGAGCGGTTCTACCGGGTGGACAAGGCCCGCTCCCGCCAGTCCGGCGGCACCGGCCTGGGCCTGTCCATCGCCAAGGAGATCATGACCCTCCACAAGGGGGACCTCTACCTGGTGGACAAGGAGGGCCCCGGCCTGACCATCCGCATGGAGCTGCCGGTGAACGGCCCCGGAACGGAGGGAGCCCATGAGTAAGCGCCGCCGGCTGATCGAACTGGGGAAGGACGCGCTCATTCTGCTGCTGGCGGCGTCGGCGGTCTATCTGCTGACCATGACCCCCCTCATCCGGGACAGCGGCGTGCTGGATCTGCTGCGCCCCCGGCAGGAGGACCCGCAGGGCAGTTCCGCCGTGACCCTGACGGCGGCGGCCCGCCCCTCCCGCATGGCGGCGACCTTTTCCGGCGGGCGGTACGGCCTGCAATACGACCAGGCCGCCGTGGACGAGCTGTTCGCCCGCCTGGGCCCCCTGCTGGGGGAGGCCCTCACCTCCGCCGGCGAGCCCTCCGCCCTCAGCGAGAGCCAGTGGCGGCGGGACCTGGGGGCCCTCAGCCTTTACTTTGACTTCAGCGGCCAGATCCCCCTGTCCGCCCTGGGCACCTGGCTGAATCAGGAGGGGGACTGCGCCCTGTCGGGCAGCGCCCGGCGCATCCTGCTGTGCGCCGGCGGGGGGGACGGCGTCCTCCTCTGCTGGGAGGACAGCGAGAGCGGCCGGTTCTTCTCCTGCCCCACGGGCCTGACGGCCAGCCTCCACCTGGAGCCCGCCGTGCAGGACCTCAGCGGCAACGGGGCCCAGTTCGCCTTTGAGAGCAGCGCCTACGACGGGCTGCTGGACCCCTACACCTTCATCACCGATGAGCAGAGCAGCCAGATCTACACCGCCGCCAACCCCCTTTCCGGGAGCGAAAGCCTGACGGCCCTGCTGAACACGCTGGACTACAACGGCCGCAACCACGCCTCGGTCAGCGGGGGGGAGCGGTATCTGGACGGCAACGACCGCCTGCTCATCCGCAGCAGCGGCACCGTGATCTTTTCCGCCGCCGAGCCGGGGAAGTACCCCGTGCCCTCCGCCGGGGAGGAGCCCACGGTGGCCGAGGCCATCGAGGCCGCCCGCGACCTCACCGAGAGCACCATCGGCGCCTCCTGCGGCGCGGCCCAGCTGTATCTGAGCATGGCCCGGGCGGCGGAGGACGGCTGGCTCATCCGCTTCGGCTACCGGCTCAACGGCAGCACCGTCTGGCTCTATGAGGACGGCTGGGCCGCTGAGGTGCGCATCCGCTCCGGCTGCATCACGGAGTTCACCCTGCACTTCCGCAGCTACGCTCCCTCGGGGGAGGAGGCGCTGCTGCTGCCCATGAACCGGGCGGCGGTGATGCTGCCCGGCCTGGGCCAGGAGGGGCGGGAGCTGGTCATCCGCTATCAGGACGCCGGGGAGAGCGCCGTCCGCCCGGTGTGGGTGGCCCAATAACGCAGAGAGGGGGGAGCCCGGATGGAGTGGGGCAAGCTGAAAAACATCATCATCCTGATCCTGCTGCTCATCAACGGCTTCCTTCTGGTGCTGGTGGGCACCCGCAGCAGCGAGGTGCGCCGGTACGAGCAGTCCGCCGTGGAGCGCAGCGTCCAGGTGCTGGAGGAGAACGGCATCCAGGTGGAGCCGGACGCCCTGCCCGCCGGGGGCGGGGCGGAGCCGGCCGGCGCAGAGCGTGACGTGGCCGCCGAGGGGCGGCTGGTGTCCGCCCTCCTGGGGGAGGCGCTCACCGGCGTCCACCGGGGCGGCGGCCTGTACACCTATACGGGGGCGCGGGGGCAGATGAGCGTCCGGGCGGGGGGCGAGCTGTCCCTCATCCCGTCGGAGGACCCCTTCTGGTCCGCGGCTGACCCGGCGGAGCACGCCGCCGCCCTCATGGCCGCCCTGCCGGCGGAGACCGAGCTGGTGCGGGCGGAGATCGACGGGACCTCCGGCGCCGTCGTCTACCGCCAGCGGTGGGGCGGCGTGCCCCTCTTCTCCTGCCAGGTGACCCTGACCTATGAGAACGGGCGGCTGACCGGCCTGTCCGGCAGCCTGCTGGCGGCGGACAAGACCACGGCGGAGAGCGCCAGGCTGCTCACCCTGTCCACGGTGCTCATGCGCTTTCTGGACGAGATCCTCACCAGCGGCGACGTGTGCTCCTCCATCCGGGCGGTGGAGCCGGGCTACCGCATGACCCAGTCCTTTGGCGGCGCGGTGCGGCTGACCTCCGTCTGGCGCATCTCCACCAACACGGCGGACTACTACCTGGACGGCGTCACCGGCGAGCTCACCCGGGCGGCGGAGAGCCGCGGCGCGGCAACATAACTGACAGGCCCCCCTTCATAGACTGAGAGCATCCGAACCTCTGTCTGAAAGGGGGGCTTTTCATGTCTGCGGCAGCCGCCGGGACCCTTCTGCTCACCGCCGTGGGACTGTTCTCCCAGCTGGTGGGCTTTTTCTACCGGGTGGCCCTGTCCCGTATGCTGGGGGCGGAGGCCATGGGCCTCTATCAGCTGATCATGCCGGTGTACTCCACCCTCATGTCCCTGTCGGCGGTGGGGCTGACGGTGGCGGTGTCCACCCTCACCGCCCGGCTCCACGCCCAGGGGGACGACGGGGCGGTGGGCCCCATGCTCCGCCGGGCCCTGGGGTGCTTTTTCCTGGCGGCGGTGCCCCTGGGCCTGGCCGCGGCGGCCCTGTCCGACCCCATCTCCGTCTATCTGCTGGGGGACGCCCGCACCCGGCTGGGCATCGTCCTGCTGGCCCCGTGTATGCTGCTGACGGGGGTGGAGAACCTCCACAAGCACTGCTTCTACGGGCTGGAGCGGGTGGGCCCGCCCGCCCTGTGCGAGGCGGTGGAGCAGGTCCTGCGGGCGGGGGCGGTGCTGATCCTGCTGGCGGTGCTGCGCCCCGCCGGGGGCGAGGGCCGGGTGGGGGCCGTGGCGGCGGGGATGGTGCTGTGCGAGGTGTTCTCCGCCGTGACCCTGACCCTGCTGCTCCGCCGCCACTGGCGGCGGGAGCCCCCCGGCCCGCCCCACAGCCGGACGACATACCGCCAGATCGTCCGCATCGCCGTGCCCGTGGGGCTCACCTCCCTGCTGGGAACGGTGCTGGGCTCGGCCAACGCGGTGCTCATCCCCGCCCGGCTGGTGGCCGGGGGGATGGAGGGGAGCGCCGCCATGTCCGCCTTCGGCGTGCTGTGCGGCATGACCATGCCTCTGCTGGCCATGCCCACCGTGGCGGTGGGAGCCCTGTGCCTGACCATGGTGCCCGATCTGGCCAAGCGCACCGCCCGGGGGGACCTGCGGGCCGCCGGGCATTTTCTGGACCGGGTGCTGGGGGCCTCCTCCGCGGTGCTGGCCCCGGCCATGGCCCTGCTGGCGGTGCTGGGCCCGGCCATCGGCCGGGCGGTGTACCGGGAGCCCTCCGTGGGGGACTGGATGCCCGCCCTGGCGGCGGGGACTCTGCTGGCCTGCTGGCAGTCCATCCTCTCCGGGGCCCTCAACGCCCTGGACCTCCAGCGGCGGGCCGCCCTGGGGGCCATCGTCAGCGACGGGGTCCAGCTGGCCTTTACCGCCCTCACCGTGGCCCGCTGGGGGCTGGGGGGCTTTGTGGCGGGCTTCGTGCTCTCCGGTCTGGTGGGGGCGGGGATGAACCTGGCGGCGGTGCTGCGCCGCACGGGCCTGCGGCCCCGGTGGTATCACTGGCTGGCGCGGCCTCTGCTGGCGGCGGCGCTGATGGGCCTGTGCTGCCGCCTGCTGTTCGACCTGCTGGAGCGGGCGGACTTCGGCCCCCTGTGGAGCTGCCTGATCTGCACGGCGCTGGGACTGGCGGTGTATGCCGCCGCGCTGCTGGCCCAGGGGGCCGCCCCGGGGGACTACCTGCCCCGGCTGCGGCGGAAGGGGGCCCCATGCTGAATATTCTCGTTTCCGTATCCCCCGGCGGCGCCGGGAACTATCTGGCCGCCCTGTCCGCCGCCGGCGGGGAGGGCACGGCCTTGTACTGCCCCGCCCCGGACCTTGGCTTTGACGGCCTGATCCTGGCCGGCGGCGGGGACCCGGACCCGGCCCTCTTCGGCCAGCGGCCCAACGGCTCCGCCCCGCCGGACCCCCGCCGGGACCGGGCGGAGCTGGCCCTGCTGGACGCCTACGCCGGGGCTGGCAAGCCGGTGCTGGGCATCTGCCGGGGGATGCAGCTGCTCAACGTCTGGGCGGGGGGCGCCCTGATCCAGGACCTGGGGGAGCGCAATGCGGCCCACCGCTGGGCGGGGGCCGACCGGGTCCACCCGGTGGAGACGGCGTGCGGCTCCTGCCTGCGGGCGCTGTACGGCCGCCGCTTCTGGGCCAACAGCGCCCACCATCAGGGGGTGGACCGCCTGGGGGCGGGCCTGCGGGCGGCGGCCTGGGGGCCGGACGGGGTGGTGGAGGGGCTGGAGCACGGGAGCCTGCCCATCTGGGGGGTGCAGTTCCACCCGGAGCGGATGCGCCCCGCCCTGGGCTGGCCGGGGTCGGCGGACGGTACGGCCCTGTTCCGGGCCTTCCTGGCCCGGTGCGGGGCTTGATTTTTCCGCCCCGATGGGGTAAGCTAAGGAAAATTTCCCGCGAGGTGACGCCCATGTCCGCCCCTGTGAACTCCCCCGGCCTGAAGCGGGCCGCCCTGCTCAACGACCTGTCCTGCTTCGGCAAGTGCTCCCTCACCGTGACCCTTCCCATCCTGTCCGCCATGGGGGCGGAGGGGGTGCCCCTGCCCACGGTGCTCCTGTCCGCCCACACCGGCGTGCCCGGCGGCCGCGTGCTGCGGGACCTGTCGGCGGAGCTGGAGCAGACCATGGACGACTGGCAGGCCATGGGCCTGGAATTCGACTGCGTGTATACCGGCTTTTTCGCCTCGGCGGCGCAGATCGCCCTGGCGGAGCGCTTTCTGGACCGGTTCGCCGGGCCGGACACCCTGGTGCTGGTGGACCCGGTGCTGGGGGACGGCGGGGCCCGCTTCCCCTGCTTTGACGAGGGCTATCAGGCCGCCCTCCGTCGGCTGTGCGGCCGGGCGGCGGTGATCACCCCCAACGCCACCGAGGCCGCCCTCCTGGCCGGCCTGCCCATGGACACCCCGGCGGAGGTCCTGGCCGACGCCCTGGACGTCCCCAACGTGATCGTCACCGGCGTGACGGCGGGGGAGTCCATCGGCTACCGCGCCCGGTTCGGAGCACGGCGCGTGGCCCTGGACACGCCCCGCCTGCCGGGGAAGTTCAAGGGCACCGGGGACGTGTTCGCCTCCGCCCTGTGCGGGGCGCTGCTGGGCGGCGGGGACTATCCCGCGGCGCTGGAGCGGGCGGCGGACCTCTGCGCCCGGGCGGTGGCCGCCACGGCGGAGCGCCCCGGCCACTGGTACGGCCTGGCCTTTGAAACGCTGCTGCACGCCTGAACCGCCGCCCCCGGCCGCCGGGGGCGGTGTTTTTTGCGCTCCCGCCCGGTATAACCGCTGACATATTTGCCCAAACTGGACATAGAGTGCCAACAGAGGAAGGAAGGTGACGACCATGACGGGAGAAATGCGGCGGCGCCGGGCGGAGGCCGCGGAGCGGGAGGAGCAGCGGCGGCAGTACCTGGCGGGGATGGCCCAGACCAGGCAGGAGCTGAACCAGGCCTACGCCCAGTTCAACATGCAGAGCGACCCTGACCTGGTGGATTCCTGCGTATTCACCATCAACGCCCTGCGCAGCCGGTATTCCTACTTCGTGCGGCAGATGAAGCTGCTGGACGAGAAGAAGGAGGAGGCCGGATGAAATACGCGCTCATCGGGATCGCGGCGCTGATCCTGCTGGTCCTGCTGCGGAAGCCCCTGGGCTGGCTGGGGCGGGTGGCCGCCCGCTCCGGCCTGGGGCTGGCGGCCCTGTGGCTGCTGCGGGGGCTGGGGGGCCTGCTGGGGGTCAGCCTGGGGGTCAACCTGCTCAACGCCCTGGTGCTGGGGGTGCTGGGCGGCCCGGGGCTGGCCCTGCTGCTGATGGTGCAGTGGCTGGTGCGCTGAGGCGGAAAATGACCCGGAACTCAAACCCCCAAAGTTCATAAATTTTTTATGGAAAAACCGGGAGGGTTGTGATATGATATAACAAAATTCGCGGCAGACTGCGCGGGAAAAGAGGCGGCGTGCGTTGGCGTCAAAATACCAGAACTCCTATCACAGATATTACGGGCGGAGCCGGGGCAGCCTGATACTTAAGATCATCCTGGTGCTGCTGGCCCTTCTGGTGGCGGCGGCGCTGGTGTTCCGCTTCGTGCTGGGCGGGCGCATCGAGCGTACGGAGTACGGCCTGCGGCTGGTGCTGCCGGGCAGCGCCGCCCAGCCCAGCGAGAGCCCCCAGCCCACGGAGAGCGAGCCGCTCATCGTTATCGAGCCCTCTGACGAGCCCACCCCCACGCCGGAGCCCACCCCGGAGCCCTTGGGCGGGGTGAAAGCCGTGGAGGTCACGGCGGATCAGCTGCGGGCCGGGACCGCCCTCCAGGCCGTGCAGGACGCCGGGGGGGACACCCTGGTGGTCACCATGAAGGGCCGCGCCGGGCGGCTGCTGTGGCAGTCCCAGGTGGGGCTGGCGGCGGATCTGGGGGTCAACGCCGCGGACGACGGCGTGGCCCAGGCCATCGCCGCCCTGGCGGAGAGCGGCCAGGTCCGCCTGGTGGCCCGGGTCAGCTGCTTCCGGGATCAGGCCCTGGTGCGGGCCAAGCTGGGCGGCCCGCTGATGACCCGGGGCGGCAACGTCTGGTACGACCAGTCCGGCCTGTGCTGGGTGAGCCCCACGGACAGCACCGTGCGCAGCTATCTGGCCGCCCTGTGCGCCGAGCTGGCGGATATGGGCTTTGACGAGATCCTGCTGGAATCTCCCGCCTTCCCCGACGCGGGGGAGGTCCACGTGCTGGCGGAGAACGACCGCTTCCCCGCGGACAAGACCGCCCCGGCGGAGCAGTTCCTCACCGAGGTGCGCGCGGCGCTGGAGGGGAAGGACGTGACCCTGAGCGTGCTCACCACGGCGGAGGCCGTGCTGGGCACCAACACCGGCAGCGGCATCACCGCGGACCTGCTGGCCCGCTGCGCCGACCGGGCGTGGCTGCCCGCCCCCGCCGAGGGGCAGGACCCCGCCGCCGCGCTGGCGGCCGCCGGCCTTGCCGGCGAGGGCAGCCTGGTCCTGGTGGGCGACCGGACCGCCGCCAGCTGGGCCGATCTGAACTAAAGAAGGACCTCCGTGTGGCGGGAGCCATACGGAGGTCTTTTTTATATAGCAGGGGCCGGTGCCCTCATCGATCCGGCCTACAGGCGGGCAAGCCCCTTCGAAAAGAAAAATCGAAGGCTTCTCCCCTTCGACGGTATTTATATTACCACATTTCCGCCCATTTTTCAAGTCTTGTATTGCCCGGGCTCAGGGTGTATAAAGATGGATACCAGACAAAGGAGGCGGCGGATATGGAGGATATGCTGGCGCTGCTGCGGGGCCGGGCCCCCGCGGCGGAGAGCCGTCAGGCCATTCTGGCCTGCAACGAGGATTCGGGCCGGTACGGCCTGGCCCTCACCGAGGGGGAGGCGGAGGAGCTGCTGGCGGGCCGGTCGGCGGCGCTGAAGGCCGCGGGCCGGGTGGAGCTGGGGGGCGGCATTCTGCCCAGGCTGATCCGGGCGTTCTGCTCCTCCCCCTACCTGGACCGGGACAATTACGCCGCGGCCCTGGGGGAGCTGCAGGAGGTGTTCTACTACTACAAAAGCGAGTGCTTCGACCGCTTCACCGACGACGAGCTGCTGGAGCTGATGGCGGCGGTGTTCAACGGCCGGGCCCAGGGGTCGGTGGACTTTCTGGCGGGCACCTCGCTGGACGCCCTGTGCCGCTACGCCCGCAGCGGGGACGATTGGACGGAGGGCGAGGAGGACGTGTTTTGAGCGGCCCCGGCAGTCTGGCCGCCCCCCTCTCCCCGGGGGAGCAGGAGCGGGCCCTGGCGGCCCTGTGGGACCTGCTGCGGCATCAGGCGGCCCTGTGGAGCGGCGGGGACACCTCCCTGACGGAGGAGCGCGCCCGCAGCCTGCTCTCCTCCCTGCTGTACACCCTGCAGACGGCGGCGGAGGACGGGGGCGTCTCCCTGGAGGCCCTCCTGCGGGGGGACCTGACGGCGGCGCTGGAGCGGGGCCGGGCGGCCCTGGGGGAGCGGCTGGAGGCGGCCCGGGCCCAGTGGGAGGCCCTCCGCCGCTGGCGGCCGCCGGTCCCCAACGTCTATTACCGGGACACCCTGGCGGAGCTGGGCCGCTTTTTCGGCCGGTACGACCGGTACTATGCCGCCCATGAGGTCCCCTGCGCCATCGACTACCCCCTTCTGCGCCCGGTGCCGGAGGAGGAGCAGGGGGTGACCTTCGCGGCGGACTACCTCCGCCGCCTGGGGTGGGAGCGCGCCTTCCTGGCCGGCTTCGACCGGGGGACCCTCCGGCGGCTCTACGACCGGGAGGTGCCCGACTGGGCGGACGTGCTGTTCAATTTCTGCGACCTGCCCCTCACCAACGCCCTGGGCCGGGCTCTGCTGGGGCTGGACCCCAAGTCCCTGAACCTCACGGCGGCGGAGCGGCGGGACCTGACCCGCCTGCTGGCGGGCCGGGACGAGGGGGAGCTGCGCTCCCTGCTGGGGGACTGCGGCGCGGCCCTCTCCCCGGAGGGCGGGGCGGCGGCCTATTTCCGGGCGGCGGCGGAGAGTGCGGCCCCCCGGCTGGCGGCGGCCCTGGAGCGGGGGGACCTGTCCCGGATCTTCGTCACCTTCCTGCCCGATGTCACGGCGACTTGACCCGCCGCGTTAACGCCGCTTGCTTGCCAAGGGGCCGCCGGGGTGCTATGATAGAGCCAAAGCAGGGAGGGGAGCCTATGGAGATCAAGCTGGCGGAAAATCTGCGGACGCTGCGCATCCGGAGCCGGCGGACGCTGGAGGATGTGGCGGAGATCATCGACGTGTCCCGGCAGTCGGTGTCCAAATGGGAGTCGGGGGAGAGCTGCCCCGACCTGGAGAAGTGCGTGCGGCTGGCCAAGCTGTACCACGTGTCCCTGGACGCGCTGGTGAACAAGCCCATGCGGGAGCTGGTCCGGGAGGAGAGCAAGAACGACAAATACATGTTCGGCCTGACCCGGATGCGGCCCGACGGCACCGTCAAGCTGCCCGCCCGGGCCATCGAGGTGTTCGGCCTCACCCCGGAGGATGTGCTGCTGGTGGTGGGGGACACGGGACAGGCGGGCGGCATCGCCATCGCCAAGTGCGGCGGCGTGTACGACGTGATCGACAAGGACAGCGGAGAGGAGGGCTGAACATGGAATTTGTCCGGATGGAATACGCCAACAACAAGATGACCACGGCGGAGCTCAGCGGACACCGGGAGCTGATCCGGGACTACGCCGAGCGGGGCTACCGCTACGTGGGCTTTCTCCCGGTCAGCTTCGGGCCCAGCGGCAAGACCCTGGCCATCGACCTGATCTTTGAAAAGCTGTAACGGAAAAGCGCCCGGCCGTCTGTGACGGCCGGGCGCTTTTGTCTGTGTGAGGGAACGGAGGGGCCGCTCAGACCAGCTCGCCCAGCAGGCAGTCCTCCCCGGCGGCGGTGACGCGCACCTGCCGCAGGCAGTTGTGCAGGTCCTCTCCCCGGGCGCGCACCAGGGTGTAGTTGGGGGCGTGGCCCTGCCAGGCGCCGTTCTTCTCCTCCTCGAAGAGGACGGGCAGGGTCGCCCCCACCCAGCCCTCCAGCCAGGCGCGCTCCATCTCCGCGGCCACGGCAGCGGCCCGCTGGGCCCGCTCCTTTTTCTCCGCCCGGGAGAGCTGCCCGGGCATCCTGTCTGCCGGGGTACCTGGGCGGCGGGAGTAGGGGAAGATGTGCATGGCGGAGAAGGCGCACCTCCGGATGAAGTCCAGGCTCTGCCGGAACTCCTCCTCCGTCTCGCCGGGGAAGCCCACGATCATGTCGGTGGTGATGCCGGGACGGTCGAAGTATTCCCGGAGTAATCTCACGCTCTCATAATACCGGGCGGAATCGTATTTCCGGTTCATCCGGGCCAGGACCGCGTCGCACCCCGACTGCATGGACAGGTGGAAGTGGGGGCACAGGCCGGGCAGGGCGGCGGCCCGGCGGCAGAAGTCCGCCGTGATGGTCCGCGGCTCCAGGGAGCCCAGCCGCACCCGCAGCCCCGGCGCGGCGGCGCACAGGGCCTCCGTCAGGTCGATGAGGCCCAGGCCGTTTTTCAGGTCGTGCCCCCAGGAGGAGATCTCGATGCCCGTGAGGACGAGCTCCCGATAGCCCTCCGCCGCCAGGCGCTTCGCCTCCTCCACGGCCTTGTCCAGCGGCAGGGAGCGCACCGGCCCCCGGGCGTAGGGGATGATGCAGTAGGAGCAGAAATTGACGCAGCCGTCCTCCACCTTGAGCATGGCCCGGGTCCGGCCGGCCAGGCCGCCGGCGGGCAGTTCCTCAAAGGTCCGCTGGGCCATGATGTTCCCCGTGGTCACCAGAGGCTGCGGCTCCCCGTCACCGCTGCGGGCGGCGGCGATGGCCTCCAGGTCGTCCAGAAATTTCATCCGCCCGGCGGAGCCCGCCACCAGGTCCACCCCCATGGCGGCCACGGCCTGGGGGTCGGTCTGGGCGTAGCAGCCGCACACGGCCACCACCGGGGCGGGGTCGTGCTGCTGGGCCCGGTGGATGACGGCGCGGCACTTGCCGTCGCTGACGGCGGTGACGGTGCAGGTGTTGATGATATAGGCGTCGGCCCGCTCCCGGAAGTCCACCAGGGTGTGCCCCCGGCGGGCCAGCTCCGCCTCGATGGCCTGGGTCTCGTACTGGTTGACCTTGCAGCCCAGGGTGTAAATGGCGATCCGCATACAGTTACCTCGCAGAATAGATTGGGTCAATTATAGCAACATCGCGGAGATTTGTACAGAGGAACCGCGAAAGAAAGGTTTACAAGGGGAACATACTTTGCTATACTGAAAAATCAGTAAAATACGAAATGAGAGGACGAAGCCGGCTTGACAGAGAGAGGAAACATGGTACAGGGGAAGGAATGGAAGCACATCCTGCTCTTCACCCTGCCGCTGATGGCGGGGCACGCCCTCCAGCAGCTGTACAACACGGTGGACGGCATCGTGGTGGGCAACTACATCGGGGACGCGGCCCTGGCCGCCGTGGGTACCTGCGCGCCGCTGACGCTGGTGTTCATCGCCCTGTCCATCGGCATGTCCAACGGCAGCTCCGTGGTGGTGGCCCAGTATTACGGCGCCAAGAAGTACGATGAGATGCGCCGGGCGGTGTCCACCTCCATGCTGATGCTGTTCGCCCTGGGGGCGGTGCTGTCGGTGGTGGGGGTGCTGGTGGCCCGGCCCATGCTGGCCCATGTGCTCAACGTGGGCCCCGCCTATCTGGACTACGCCGCCGACTACTTCCGGGTCTACGCCATCGGCCTGGTGTTCCAGTTCATCTACAACGCCTGTGCCGCCATGATGCGCGCCCTGGGGGATTCCCGGGCCACGCTGTACTTCCTGCTGGTGTCCTCGGTGGTGAACGTGGGGCTGGACCTGCTGTTCGTCATCACCCTCCAGATGGGCACGGCGGGGGCCGCCTGGGCCACCATCATCTCCCAGGCCATGGCCGCCCTGGTGGCGGTGATCTACATGTACCGCAGGCACCCCCTGCTGGCCATCCCCCTCCGGCAGCTGCGCTTCTACGGGGACTCCGCCGCCCTGTGCATGAAAATGGCCGTCCCCACCACCCTGGGGCAGTGCGTGGTGTCCTGCGGCAGCCTGGCCCTCCAGCGGCTGGTGAACAGCTTTGACCTGCTCTACCCCGGCATCATGGCCGGCGGCACCGCCGGTATGCGGGTGGACAGCTTTATCTGCATCCCCATTTTCTCCTTCAACGTGGCCGTGTCCGCCTTCACCGGCCAGAACGTGGGCGCCGGCCGGCTGGACCGGGTGGAGCGGGGCCGCCGGGCGGCCACCCTCATGAGCCTGGCCATCTGCCTGGTGATCTCCGCCGTGGGCCTGATCTTCCGGGGCCCGCTGGTGGGGCTGTTCGGCGTCTCCGGCCAGGCGCTGTACTTCGGCAAGCTGTACCTCACCATCTTCTGCCCCGGCCTGCTGCTGTTCAGCCTGCACATGAGCACCAGCGGCGTCATGCAGGGGGCGGGGGACGTGAAGTTCAACACCTTCGTCACCCTCAGCAGCTTCGCCCTGCGCTGCATCCTGGCCTACACCCTCTCCTACCTGACCCCCTTGGGCTACTACGCCATCTGGCTGGCCACCCCCATCAGCTGGGCCTACAGCCTGGCCATGAGCTGGATCCGCTTCTACGGCGGCAAGTGGAAGGAGAAATCCCTGGTGGGCGCCCCCGCCGAGGCGGAGGAGCCCTTGGAGATCATTGACGAGGAGGTCCTGTGACCCATGGACCACAGCTTTTTTGCCTATATCTTCCGGATGCGGTACATCGCCCGCTGGGCCCTCATGCGCAACACCCGCACGGAAAACGTGGAGGAGCACTCCTACGAGGTGGCCGTGCTGGCCCACGCCCTGGCGGCCATCGGCCGGGACGTGTTCCACAAGGACGCCGACCCGGACAGGGCTGCCGCCGCCGCCCTGTTCCACGATGCGCCGGAGATCATCACCGGCGACCTGCCCACCCCCATCAAGTACTACAACCCCGCCATCAAGGACGCCTATCAAGAGGTGGAGGCCGTGGCCCAGGACAAGCTGCTGTCCATGCTGCCGCCGGAGCTGGTCCCCGCCTACGAGCCCCTGGTGCGGGAGAGCGACGGGTCCGTCCGCCGCTACGTGAAGGCGGCGGACAAGCTGGCCGCCTGGCTCAAGTGTCAGGAGGAGCTGAAGGCGGGCAACAGCGAGTTCCGCCGGGCCGCCGACGAGACCCTCCAGGCCCTGAAGGCCATGGACATGGAGGAAGCGGACTGGTTCCTGGAGCGGCTGGGCCGCGCTTTCACCCTCACTCTGGACGACCTGGGATAACCGTCAAGACCCTTAGAAAAAGGAGAGCATATACATGAAAAAAGCCATTGTCACCGTCATCGGCCGGGATCAGGTGGGCATCATCGCCGCCGTCTGCACCCTGCTCAGCGAGAAAAACGTCAACGTGCTGGACATCAGCCAGACCATCCTCCAGGAGTACTTCACCATGATCATGCTGGTGGACGTGGGGGCGGCCAACGTGCCCTTCGCCGTGCTGAAGGACGAGCTGGCCGCCGCCGGCGCCGCCCGGGGCCTGGACATCCGGGTCCAGCGGGAGGACACCTTCCAGGCCATGCACCAGCTTTGAGGTGAGAGTATGATCAGCAGCAACGACATCCTCAGCACCGTCCGCATGATCGACCAGCAGCATCTGGACGTGCGCACCATCACCATGGGCATCTCCCTGCTGGACTGCTGCGACCCGGACCCCGCCCGGGCCTGCCGCAAGATTTACGACAAGATCACCTCCTCCGCGGAAAACCTGGTCCGGGTGGGGGAGGAGATCGAGAACGAGTTCGGCCTCCCCATCGTCAACAAGCGCATCTCCGTCACGCCCATGGCCCTGGTGGCCGGCGCGTCGGACACGGAGGACTGCGTCCCCTTCGCCCAGGCCATGGACGAGGCGGCCAAGGCCGTGGGGGTCAACTTCATCGGCGGCTTCTCCGCCCTGGTGCAGAAGGGCATGACCGCCGCCGACCGCAGGCTCATCGCCGCCATTCCCGAGGCCCTGGCCGTCACCGACGTGGTGTGCTCCAGCGTGAACGTGGGCTCCACCAGGGCGGGCATCAACATGGACGCCGTGGCCCTTATGGGCCGCACGGTGAAGGCCGCGGCGGAGCGCACCGCCGACCGGGGCGGCTTCGGCTGCGCCAAGCTGGTGGTGTTCTGCAACGCGGTGGAGGACAACCCCTTCATGGCCGGCGCCTTCCACGGCGTGGGCGAGGCGGAGCGCATCATCAACGTGGGCGTGTCCGGCCCCGGCGTGGTGTATCACGCCTTGCAGGCCGTGAAGGGCCAGCCCTTCGACGTGGTGGCCGAGACGGTGAAAAAGACCGCCTTCCAGGTGACCCGCATGGGCCAGCTGGTGGCCCGGGAGGCCAGCGCCCGCCTGGGCGTGCCCTTCGGCATCGTGGACCTGTCCCTGGCCCCCACCCCCGCCGTGGGGGACAGCGTGGCCCGCATCCTGGAGGAGATGGGCCTGGAGGTCTGCGGCACCCACGGCACCACCGCCGCCCTGGCCCTGCTGAACGACGCGGTGAAGAAGGGCGGCGTCATGGCGTCCTCCTCCGTGGGCGGCCTGTCCGGGGCCTTCATCCCCGTCAGCGAGGACGAGGGCATGATCGCCGCGGCCGCATCCGGCGTGCTGACCCTGGACAAGCTGGAGGCCATGACCTGCGTATGCTCCGTGGGGCTGGACATGATCGCCGTCCCCGGCTCCACCACGGCGGATACCATCTCCGCCATCATCGCGGACGAGGCGGCCATCGGCATGATCAACAACAAGACCACCGCCGTTCGTCTCATTCCCGCACCCGGCAAGGATGTGGGGGACACGGTGGAGTTCGGCGGCCTGCTGGGCTCCGCCCCGGTGATGCCCGTGCACACCGAGTCCGCCGCCGCCTTCGTGGCCCGGGGCGGCCGTATCCCCGCGCCCCTGCACAGCCTGCGGAACTGAGACAGAGAGGAAAGCGCCCCCGCCGTCCAAAGGACGGCGGGGGCGCTGTTTTATTTACTCCAGCTGCCCGCCCGCCGGAGGCGTCAGCCAATGGCCCCACTTGTAGTAGATGAGGTAGGCGATGGAGGCGATGAGCCACGACACCGGGTAACTCAGCACCACCAGCTCATAGCTGGGGGCCACGGCGCACACCACGATGGTCCACACCACCCGCAGCAGGCACACGCCGATGCCCGTGATGGCCGTGGGCACCACCGTCTTGCCCACGCCGCGCATGGCCCCGGACAGGATCTCGATGGGCACGAACAGGGAGTAGAACGGCCCGATGAGCCACAGCATTTTCTTGCCGATCTCCATAACGGCGGGGTCGTTCCGGGCGCCGAAGGCCATGTACAGCGGCCGCCCGCAGGTGATGACGAACACGCTGAACAGCACCGTGAAGATAAAGGTCATGCCGGCGGAGACGTAGATGGACCGCTTCACCCGGTCCAGCCGGCCCGCGCCGTAGTTCTGCCCCACGAAGGTGGTGACGGAGATGCCGAAGGCCCCGATGATGAGCCAGCTGAGGCCGTCCACCTTGCCCAGCACCGTCCAGGCGGCCACCACGTCGGTGCCGAAGGTGTTGAACTTGGCCTGGTTGAAGGTGCCGGACACGTTGTACATCAGGGACTGGAGCCCGGCGGGGATGCCCACCCGGAGGATCATGGCGTTCTCCCTCCGGTGGAAGCGGATGCGGCGGGGGTCCAGGCGGTAGACGTCGTCGGTGCGCAGCAGCCGCAGCAGCACCAGCAGGGCGCTGGCCGCCTGGGCCAGCACCGTGGCCAGGGCCGCCCCCAGCACGCCCAGCTTCAGCACCGCCACGAACAAAAGGTCCAGCACGGTGTTCACCGCGCAGCACACGATGAGGTAGATCATGGGCCGGCGGGAGTCCCCTACCGCCCGCAGGATGCTGGCCCCCACGTTGTAGATGAGGGTGGGCAGCATCCCGGCGAAGTACACCCGGAGATAGAGCACCGAGTCGGCCATGAGCCGCTCCGGCTGGTTGAGCAGCCGCAGGGCGGCGGGGGAGAGGAGGATGCCCGCCGCGGTGAGCGCCGCTCCGGCGGCCAGGGACATGGCGGCGGTGGTGTGCACCACCCGGGAGATCTCCTCCCGCTTGCCCGCGCCGTAATACTGGGCCACCGCCACCGCGGCGCCGGAGGCCACCCCCACGAAAAAGCCGATGATGAGGTTGATGAGGGAGCCCGTGGCCCCGCCCACGGCGGCCAGGGCGTCCATGCCCACGGCGTTGCCCACCACCAGGGCGTCCACCGTGTTGTACATCTGCTGGAAGAAGGTGCCCAGAGCCACGGGAATGAAGAAAAACAGGATCTGCTTCCAGATGACCCCGTCCAGGATGGGATTGCCGGTCTTGCTCTGCTCCATGGGTACGCCTCCTCTTCACATAGGTTTGCAGCAGGCCCGATTGTATCACCCCCGCCGGGAAAGGTCAAGGGCGTTCCGCTTCAAAAACTCTTAACTTGTCAACGGGCGCGGATTCGTGTATAATATATCTGCTTTTTTCCGAAGCGTTATCAGAGAGAGGGCAAAACGAGAGAGAACAAAATAAGGAGTGATCGTGTGGATATTTTTCAGAAGTGCGACAACTACACCCTGGCCAATGAGCTGCGGTCCCAGGGCCTGTTCCCCTACTTCCGCGAGCTGCAGTCCCGGCAGGACACCGAGGTCATCATGGAGGGCCAGCGGCGGATCATGCTGGGCTCCAACAACTACCTGGGCTTGACCACTGACCCGGAGATCATCGCCGCCGGCAAGAAGGCCCTGGACGAGTACGGCACCGGCTGCTCCGGCTCCCGCCTGCTCAACGGCACCCTGGTGCTCCACCTCCAGTTCGAGCGGGAGATGGCCGCCTTCCTCCGCAAGGGGGACGTGATGACCTTCCCCTCCGGCTTCCAGTCCAACCTGGGCATCATCTCCGCCATCGTGGGCATGGGCGACTACGTCATCTGCGATAAGGAGAACCACGCCTCTATTTACGACGGCTGCCGCCTGAGCCACGGCAGGATGCTCCGCTTCCACCACGCCGACATGGCCGACCTGGAGCGCCAGCTCAAGCGCGTGCCCGAGACCTCCGGCTGCCTCATCGTCACCGACGGCGTGTTCTCCATGGGCGGCGACATCGCCAACCTGCCCGAGATCTGCGCCCTGGCCAAGAAGTACGGCGCCCGCGTCATGGTGGACGACGCCCACGGCCTGGGCATCCTGGGCGAGGGCGGCCGCGGCACCGCCAGCCACTTCGGTCTGGAGGATCAGGTGGACATCTACATGGGCACCTTCTCCAAGTCCCTGGCCTCCCTGGGCGGGTACATGGCCGCCGACGCCAAGGTGGTGGACTATGTCCGCTGCAACTCCCGGCCGTACATCTTCGCCGCCTCCGTGCCCCCCGCCAACATCGCGGTGGCCAACGCCTCCCTGCGGCACCTCATCGCCCATCCGGAGCTGCCCCGGCAGCTGCTGGACATCTCCCAGTACATGCGGGACAAGCTGCACGCCGCCGACATCGCCATCATGGACGCGGAGACCCCCATCATCCCCATCTACACCTACGACCCCATCGTCACTCTCAAGGCCCAGCGGGAGCTGTACGAGCGGGGCGTCTACGTCAACGCCACCCTGCCCCCCGCCTGCGCCCCCGGCGAGTGCCTGCTGCGGTGCAGCCTGATGGCCACCCACACCAAGCCCCTCATCGACGAGGCGGTGGACGTCATCGTGGACGTGCTCTCTCACTATGAGCTGCACAAGTAAGGCGGCGCTGGTCACCGGCGGCAGCTCCGGCATCGGCCGGTGCACCGCCCTGGCCCTGCGGGACGCGGGCTGCACGGTGTACGAGCTCAGCCGCCATGACGCCGGCCTCCCCGGCGTCACCCACCTCACAGCCGATGTCACCGACGAGGCCGCCGTGGCCGCCGCCGTGGCCGCCCTGCTGGAGCGGGAGGGCCGCATCGACATCGTGGTCAACTGCGCGGGCTTCGGCATCTCCGGCGCGGTGGAGTTCACCGAAACGGCGGACGCCGTCCGCCAGTTCGACGTGAACTTCTTCGGCATGGTGCGGGTGAACCACGCGGTGCTGCCCGTCATGCGCCGGCAGGGGAGCGGCCGCATCGTGAACATCAGCTCCGTGGCCGCCGCCGCGGCCATCCCCTTCCAGCCGTACTACTCCGCCTCCAAGGCGGCCATCAACTCCTACACCTGCGCCCTGGCCAACGAGGTGCGGCCTTACGGCGTCACCGTCACCGCCGTCCAGCCGGGGGACATCGCCACCGGCTTCACCGACGCGCGGAAAAAGACCATGACCGGGGACGAGGAGTACGGCGGGCGCATCGCCCGCAGCGTGGCCGGCATGGAGAAGGACGAGCGGGAGGGCATGAAGCCCGAGACCGCCGGGGCGTACATCTGCAAGATCGCCCTGAAAAAGCGGGTGAAGCCCCTGTACGCCATCGGCTTTGCCTACAAGGCCGCCTGCGTCCTGTGCCAGATCCTGCCCTGCCGCCTGCGCAACTGGCTCATCGGCCTGATCTACGCCAGATAAAACGAGAACGCCCCCGCCGCATCCGCGGCGGGGGCTTTTCTTATGTCGATCCGGCCAGGATGAGAGCGCCGCTCTCGGCGCCTGCCGATGCCCGGCAGGTGTCCTGTCTCACTGTAGGGGCCGCTGTCCCCAGCGGCCCCTACAGAGAAGCAGGGACCCCGCGGGCGGCCCCCTTTTTGTCATCCTGAGCGCCCCCTGTTTGTCATCCTGAGCACCCTCCATTTGTCATCCTGAGCGGAGCGAAGGATCTTTCCGAAAAGATTCTTCGGTGCTTCGCACCTCAGAATGACAGGAGGGAGATGCATCTCAGAATGACAGAACAGGCGGTGGAATTTCCAGCGAGCCGCCGAGGGCGGCGGCCCCTACACACATTCGGCCTTTTTGTAGGGGCCGCCCAACGGGCCGAAGCATCCGCCCCGCCAGGCGCACTCCAAACGTCGCACGGGCCGAAACGCACATCCGCACGAAGCGGACGCGGATTCGACGCAGAGACAATGCGTTTTACCTCAGCGCCGGTCGGGGAGAGGAGCACCACAGGGCCAGCGGGGGGATACATAAGGGGGAACGCCCCCTTATGCGCACTTTTGCCTACTTTTCTTGCGATAGAAAAGTAGGCCCAGCGGAGCGTCCCGGCCTCACAGGGCCGGAATCCCCACAAACGGCCCGATGGCGGCCCTCCCCTTACAGCACCCCCAGCCAGCGGCCCAGGTCGCCCAGGTCCGGGGCGATGTAGACGTGGGGCCAGGCGTCGAAGGCGGATGCCGGGGTGGTGCCGTTGAGCACCGCACAGAAATCCGTCCCGCCGTTCCGGGCGGCCTGGGCGTCGATGACCGTGTCCCCGCAGAAGAGGACCTCCCCCGCCGTCAGGCCCAGCCGGGCCAGGGCCAGGTCCAGCCCCTCTGGGTCGGGCTTGCTGCGGGTGACGTCGGAGCCGCCCACGATGAGGTCGGCGGTGTGGGTCAGCCCCTGGTGGTCGAAAATTTTCCGGATGGTGCTGCCGTGCTTGGTAGACACGAGGGCCACCTTGACGCCCCGGTCGTGGAGGGCGTTCAGCAGTTCCCGTGCGCCGGGAAACAGGTCGGTCTGGTCCACCATGGCCCGGGCAAACTCGCCGGTGGCCGCCTCTCCCACGGTGATCTGGAACTGGTGGTAGAACTCCTGCCGCCGGGCCGGGTCGTCGTCGCCGGTGAGGTGGGTGTAGGCGTCCATCAGGGTCATGCCCACGGTGGGGCGCACCTGCTCCTCCGTGGGCATGGGCAGGCCCATGGCCCTGAACCCCTGCTGAAAGCCGGTGGTGATGGCCGGGGTGGAGTCCCCCAGGGTGTAGTCAAAATCAAAAAATACGCCGCTGTACTTCATAAAAAGCCCTCCGATGTCAAGTCAGTGCCCCCAGCATAGCACAGCGGCCGGCGTTTTTCAACTCTCTGCCTGCTCCAGCAGGTTGGAGGCCCCGTACCGCAGACAGCGGTACAGCCGCTGCCGCCCCCGCTTCAGGGTGCGGGAGACGGTGGACTTGTTCACGCCAAACTCCCGGGCGATGGCCTCCATGCTCATGTTCTGCCCGTAGTAGAGCACCATGTACCGCCGCTGCTTTTCGGTGATGTCCTGCCGCAGGGCGCGGGTGAGGTTGCGCTTCAGCCGCCCCACCTGGGCCCGGTTGTCGTCTGCGATCATGCGGCTGTAGACCCCCAGATCGGCCAGGCCGTAGGTCTGCTCGTAGGATACCCGCTTCATCGGCCCGTCCTCCTCCGCAGCTCCTGCCGGGGCGCGTAGCGCTCCAGCGTCCGGGCCACCTCCCGGGTGTCCCGGTACATGGCCCGCAGAGGACGCAGCCGACGGTCCAGCCGGGCCTGGGCCTCCGGGTCCTCGTTTTCCCGCAGGGCGTGCTCCAGTTCGGTGATCCTGCCCCGCAGCAGGTCGGCGGACCGCCCGTATTCTCTTGCCAATTGCTCCATCCTCATACCTCCTCGATCTGCTCCTTTCCTCCAAGACGGCGGCGCTGGGCCGCGAAATACCTGCGGGCGTAGCGCTCCAGGCAGGCCTCGCACACCCGCCGCCCCTCCAGATGAAAATACGGCTCCCCCGGCCAGATGGCCCCCTGACACAGGGCGCAGCGGACC